>JACDDL010000152.1 GCA_013817045.1 Actinomycetota bacterium
TCGGCGATGGCGCTCAGCCTCCCAAGCAACACCTCTATGGCCGGGCGCAGCTCCGCCAGCTCGTCCACCCCCCGTAGCAGGAGATCCTGGAGTGATGCCTCGATCCCATCCGCCCAGCCCTGGAGGTCGCCCTTTCTCACAGACTGAGGAGCGAAGTCAACATCGTTTACCTGTCGTGCGAGCGCAATGTGCAACGCGGCCGTGACGTCGCCGAGCTCCTCGAGCTGGCCCAGGATTCGGCCGGAGCGCTCCTCGGCCAGAGCCGGCATGTCTTCGGTTGCATCAGCAGGATCGACCTCGTCGTAGACCCGCCTGAGGTGTCTGAGCACCTCTTGCCATCCGTCTGCGCCGTCGATCCACTGCTGGGCGATCGCAAGGTCGATCGTGGCGTCGGTGTCCTCGTCGGAATCGGATTCACCGGGGCGGTACGCCATCTCCCCGACTTGGGCAGGAACGTGCTCGAAGCCCTCGCTGGTCAGCCAGCGGTTCAGTTGGAGGTCGGGGTTCGGACCGCTGCCGGGCCGCCGAAATGCCTTCACGATCACTTCGTCATCCAGGATCACCGACGAGTTGCTCTGCTCGCTCTTGACCGCGCGAATCGACTTGTGCCCCAGGGCCGCCGCAGGATCCAGACCCGCCCCAGAAAAATTGAAAACGCCGTTGCGCCCCTTCAAGGACATGTGCTGCGCCATCGCTAGGCCCAGCGCCCGGAGCCGCTCGACCTCATCGAACGCGTCACGAATCGATCCGTCTTCGTGCAGCACCAACAAGAGGTTGTACCGGTCCTCCCCACCATCCTCGAATTCGGCTTGGACTACCGCCGTAACGAGCGGAGCGCCCCCGTCATCGATTACCGCATGGTCGATCATCTCGATCGAGGACAACTTCCGCTCGCGACCCGAATACCAGCGTTGTTCGGGCAATGACCGGACAAGCTGTTCGGTATCAATCATCACGCGAACTCTCCGAAATCAACTGAAACCAATAGAAACCATGCCGTACGAAGGTGAGCAGATAAGGCAACTTGCCGATCTGGGGAAACCGCTCTCGCCCCAAGAGCTCAACCGGCACCATGCCCTCGTATTCACCCAAGTCTAACTCAGCCGCCTGTGCGCGGGCAGACAGGTTGTTGACCACCAGCACTATGTCGTCGTTCAGCTTCCGCACGTAGGCAAAGATGGAAGGATTGCCCGGGTGCAACATCTGCAAAGACCCCATGCTCAGCACAGGGTGCTGCCTTCTTACAGCCAACATGCGCCTGATCCATTGAAGGAAGGAGTATTGGTCCCGCTGTGCACTCTCGACATTCACCG
This sequence comes from Actinomycetota bacterium, assembly GCA_013817045.1. GTDB lineage: Bacteria > Actinomycetota > CADDZG01 > CADDZG01 > WHSQ01 > JACDDL01. The sequence goes on from JACDDL010000152.1 coordinate 1,314, forward strand.
CCTGGTAGCCGTAGACCGGATCGAGGAGGACGGGAAGGTACAACTGTGCGAAGTCTGCACGCGAAAACCCTGCATTGCGGTCCAACGTCCACTGCATCGGTGTCCGGACGCCGTCCCGGTCACCCAGGTAGATGTTGTCACCCATTCTCAGCTCATCTCCGTAGTAGATGATCGGGGTGCCCGGCAGGGAAAGCAGCATGGCATGGAAGAGCTCGATCTCCCTCCGAGAGTTCTCGAGCAAAGGCGCCAGCCGCCGGCGGATCCCGAGGTTGACCTTCATCCTGGGATCCTTGGCGTACTCCCCGTACATGTAGTCGCGCTCTTCATCGGTCACCATTTCGAGCGTGAGCTCGTCGTGATTGCGCAGGAAAAGGCCCCATTGGCACCCCTCCGCGATGTCGGGCGTTTGCTCGAGTATCTCTACGACCGGATATCTGACCTGGCGGCGAGCGGCCATGAACATCCTCGGCATAAGCGGGAAGTGAAACGCCATATGACATTCGTCCGCATCGCCGAAATATGCAACGACGTCCGCAGGCCATTGATTCGCCTCGGCTAGGAGGACGATGTCCTCATAATCCTTGTCCACCTCGGAGCGCACTCGTTTCAAGAAGGAATGAGTCTCCGGGAGGTTCTCGCAGTTCGAGCCCTCACGTTCGAACAGATAAGGCACGGCGTCCAACCTGAAGCCGTCCAATCCGATATCGAGCCAAAAGCGAATCACGCTCAGCATCTGTGCCTGCACTTCTTCGTTTGCGTAGTTCAGGTCTGGCTGGTGGCTAAAGAAGCGATGCCAGTAATAAGCGCCTGCGGTTTCATCCCAGGCCCAGTTGGACTTCTCCGTATCGACGAAGATGATTCTGGCCTCCGGATAACGCTCGTTGGTATCGGACCACACATACCAGTCCCGTTTGGAGGAACCGGGGTTCCTCGATTCGAGGAACCAGGGATGTTGATCGGACGTGTGGTTCATGACAAGATCCGCCACCACACGGATGCCGCGCTCATGCGCCGCTGCCAGAAACTCGCTGAAGTCGTTCAGCGTTCCGTACTCGGGCATGATCGAATAGAAGTCGGCGATGTCATAGCCGCCATCGCGCATGGGCGACCCATAGAAAGGCAGCAGCCAGACGCAGTCGATCCCCAGCCATTCGAGATAGTCGAGCTGATCCTTCATACCTCTGAAATCGCCGATGCCATCTGCGTTCGCGTCGTAGAAGCTCCGGACATAGACCTCGTAGAAGACGGCGGTCTTGTACCAGAGGGGGTCGCGCTGAAGGCTGGGCACTACGCCTTGACCAAGAAGATGTGGGCAGGGTCGTCGGTGGAGTCGAGCGCAACGTACTGGCTACGGCCGCTCCACACGTAGGAAGTGTCCTTCACTATGTCGTACACCTCGAACGGCTGCTCTTCGCCGGCACCCAGGGCGCCGAGGTCGAGATGAAGAGTTGCCTCCTCCCATCCGGACGGGTTGAGATTGAGCACCACCAGCAGTGGCTGCTCCCCCGGAGCCGCCTTCGACCAAGCGACGATTGCCTCGTTGTCCACCTCGTGCCATCGAAGGTTCGTGAGCTCGGCCGCAGCCGCATTCTGACGCCGGACCTCATTCACCAGCTTTATGAAAGGAATCAGGGAATCCGGCGCGCCGAAGTCGCGCGGACGAAGCTCGTACTTCTCGGAGTCAAGATACTCTTCACTGCCTTCGTGCACGGCTACCCTCTCGAACAACTCGTAGCCCGAGTAGACACCGTAGCTCGGGGACAGCAGAGCTGCCAGCACGAGCCGGATCTTGAACGCCGGGGGGCCGCCTTGCTGTAGATACTCGTGGAGGATGTCCTGAGTATTAGTGAAGAAGTTGGGGCGGAAATAAAGCACCATGTCGGAGTGGACCAGCTCATTCATGTATTCGACGAGCTCGAACTTCGTGTTGCGCCAGGTGAAATAGGTGTAGGACTGCGAGAAGCCGAGCTTTGCCAGCACACCCATGACTTTGGGACGGGTGAACGCCTCGGCAAGGAAGATCACGTTTGGGTGCTGTGCCCTGATCTCGTCTATAACCCACTCCCAGAAGGGAAACGATTTCGTGTGCGGGTTGTCGACCCTGAAAATCTCGACTCCATGTGAGATCCAGAACTCGAGCACCTTCTTCAATTCGTTCCAGAGAGCAACTCGGTCTTCGGTTGCGAAGTTGATCGGGTAGATGTCCTGATACTTCTTTGGGGGGTTCTCTGCGTACTTGATGGTTCCGTCGGGCCGGTGATGGAACCATTCGGGATGCTCGGTGGCCCAGGGGTGGTCGGGCGAGCACTGGATGGCGAAATCCAACGCCACCTCGAGCCCCACTTGCCTCGCCCGCCCGACGAAGAGGTCGAAATCGTCGATCGACCCAAGCTTCGGGTCCACGGCGGTGTGGCCGCCCTCCTCGCTGCCGATCGCCCACGGCGACCCGACGTCATCGGGCTCCGCCTCGAGTGCATTGTTCTTGCCCTTGCGGTGCGTCCTTCCGATGGGATGGATCGGAGGCAGATAGACCACGTCGAAGCCCATGCCGGCTATGGCAGACAGGCGCTCGGCCGCCGTCGCAAAGGTCCCGTGCTCCGTGTCGGTGCCGGTCGACCGAGGAAAAAACTCGTACCACGCACCGAAGCGAGCGCGAACTCGCTCTACGTTCAGCTCGAGGGCGGGTTGGAACGTTGCGGCCTCCGCCCGGTCTGGGTGCCCGGCCATGATCGCGGCAACGGATTCATCGACTGCGGCTGCCGCGCGCGGATCGTCCCATCCGCGTAACTCAGCCGGTGCCTGCAAAGCGTCGATTGCCGCCTGGACAACCTTTCGTTTCTCTACCGGGACGGCCCCGAGGCGCTTCTCGAGCAACAACGCCCCCTCCTGCAACTCCAGATCGACGGCCTGACCGGCATCAACTCGTTTGAAGAGGTCGCGCCTCCAGGTAGCGAAGTGGTCGGTCCACGCCTGAACCGTGTAGTGCCAGATCCCTGGGGCGTTGGGGCGAAAGCCCCCCGCCCAACTGTCATTACCCAGATGCGACATGGGGGCGTCGGCCCATCCGGCCGAGGGGGATCTGTAACGAAGCGAAGCCTGGAGGAGGTCTGGCCCGTCACGAACGATATCCGCGGTCACCTCGAAGTGGTCACCTTCGATCGCCTTCACCCGGTAGCGGCCACAATCCAACCGAGGCCGCAAATTGGTTATGACGACCCGGGCGCCACCCTCGACTTCACCTGTCAACCATGAGCTCCTATCCACCGCAGGACCAAGGTCCTGTGCCCGTCATGCTCCGCCGGCACCCCCGTACTTCAGGGGCACGCTAACCTAGCAGCCGCTGAATCCATGATGAGGACCGCGAGGTAACCAGCGCGCCCTGCGATGGGCGGGACGAAAGGACGAACATTGAACTCAGTGAACCCTGGCGTGATGCCTGCCGAGGACACCTCGCCGTCGCTACCACCGGTGCCGCAGCCCCTGGAGGGACTCGTGGCGCTTGCCGGCAATCTGCGGTGGAGCTGGAACCGGCGAACGGCAGATCTCTTCAGGGCAATGGACGCGCAGGCATGGGGGCGCGCCGGAGGCGACCCGATGAAGGCCCTCCACCTCGTGGAGCCGCAGAGATTGGCGGAGCTTGCCCGCGACGGGGATTTCATTGCCGCCGTGCGGGACGCCGGCGAGGATCTCGAGGCCTATCTTTCCGGCCACAGTCCGTACGGCTCCGAGACCGGCGCGCCGTTGAGCGTGGCCTATTTCTCACCCGAGTTCGGCGTCACCGAGGCGCTCCCCGTTTACTCCGGCGGGCTGGGCGTGCTCGCCGGCGACCACCTCAAGGCGGCCAGCGACCTGGGCGTTCCCCTGGTCGGCATCGGCCTGCTCTATCGCCACGGCTACTTCCTTCAGCACCTGGCCGCTGACGGGTGGCAACAGGAGAGCTATCCCACCCTCGAACCGACCCAATCGGCGTTGAGGCTGCTGCGGACCGGCGCCGGCGCGCCGTTGACGATCGAAGTCGAGCTCGCAGGGGTACTCTGCCGGGCCGCAGTCTGGAGGGCACAGGTGGGCCGCATCCCGCTCCTGCTTCTGGACTCCGATGTGCCATCCAACCGCCCTGATGAGAGGGCGGTCACCGACGTCCTCTACGGGGGCGATTCAGAGCACCGCCTGAGGCAGGAGATCCTTCTGGGCATCGGTGGGGTGCGCGCTCTCCACGCCGCGGGCTACCGGGCGCAGGTATGGCACTCCAACGAAGGCCATGCAGGCTTCCTCGGGCTCGAGCGCATCAGAGGCCTCGTACAGGAGGGCCTGAGCTTCGACGGGGCGCTGGCCTCGGTCCGCGCCTCGACCATCTTCACGACCCACACCCCGGTTCCGGCGGGAATCGACATCTTCGAGCGGCGGCTCATGGAGCGCTATTTCTCGGCATTCGCACAGAGCTGTGGGATCAGCTTCGATGAGCTGATGGATGTCGGTCGCCAGGGGCACGACGAAGGGGCCGCCGGTGGATCGCGTTTCAACATGGCCGCAATGGGCTTCAACCTCGCGGGCCGGGCGAACGGAGTGAGCAAACTGCACGGTGAGGTGTCCAGGGCGATGTTTTCCGACCTGTGGCCGGGGTTGCCGGCGTCGGAGGTTCCCATCGGGTCGATCACAAACGGAGTGCACGTAGCGACCTGGATGGGGCCCGAGATGGCCGGGATCATGGAGGCGCGCCGTCCGGGTTGGCTGGAGACCGCCGCGCCGGACTGGTCGATCGCGAGAGACGTGCCCGACGACGAGCTGTGGGACGCTCGTCGGCGCGCCCGGTTGCGCCTGGTCCAGTTCGCCCGTGACCGGCTCGGCCGTGGGGACGCCGGAGCGGGCTCCGATGCGCTCGATCCGGAGGTGCTCACCATCGGGTTCGCCCGCCGCTTCGCCCAGTACAAGCGGGGAACGCTGTTGCTGACCGACCGGGACCGGCTTCGGCGCCTGCTGCTCGGAGAGCGGCCCGTCCAGATCGTCATGGCCGGCAAGGCGCACCCCCGCGACGACGGAGGCAAGGAGATGATCAGACAGATCATCGGGTACACCGCCGACCCGGAGCTGCACAGCCGGTTCGTGTTCCTGGAGGGCTACGACATGGAGCTCGGCCGGGTGCTGACCCAGGGCGCCGACCTGTGGCTCAACCATCCCCGCAGGCCCCTGGAAGCGTGTGGAACGAGCGGCATGAAGGCGGCGATCAACGGGGGAATCAACTGCTCGATCCTCGACGGATGGTGGGACGAGTGCTTCGACGGGGCCAATGGATGGGCGATCGGGACGCGCGCGATCGCCCACGACCCGGAAGACCAGGATCGAAGGGACGCCGAGTCCGTGTACCGGCTGTTGGAGGACCAGGTCACCGAGTTGTTCTACCGGCGCACCCCATCCGGGGTTCCGGAAGGCTGGGTGCAGATGATGAAGGCGTCCCTGGCAACCCTCGGCCCGGCCGTGTCCGGAGACCGGATGATGCGCGACTACCTATCCGATCTCTACCTGCCGGCAGCCGCGGTGAGGCAGTCGCCGGAACAGCCGCCGAGTAAGTGAGATGTGAATCCACCCATACCCACCAGTTCAGACGGCGATTGAAAGTTGGTCTCGCTCCGACGACGTGACGACCCTTTCGAACGGCCACCGTCCCGGCGGGCCCGGCCCGGGGCTGAAGTGTCTGCCCTCAGGCCGGAACCACTGCGCGGCCGAACCGTTCAGGGAAACTCCCCACCCGTGCTCGTGGACGAGCTTGTGATGGAAGTGG
>JACDDL010000153.1 GCA_013817045.1 Actinomycetota bacterium
GATGAAGACCGTCGTTGGCATTCCTGCGGCGCCGAAGGCGTCGAAGGCCCGGCCGTGCGGGTCCTCCGCGAGCCGGTAGGTGACGCCGGTCCGGCGAGCGAGATCGTCCGCCGCGGAGCGCTGGTCGCGCTGGTCGATGCCGATGAACGCGACCTCGCCGTCGAGATCCCTGTGCACCTTCTCGAACGCGGGCATCTCGGCGACGCAGTTCGGACACCACGATGCCCAGAAATTGACGACGACCGGGGTCCCGGCGTAGTCGGACAGGGCAAACCGCTCCCCCTCGAAATCGGTCAACTGAATCTCGGAAGCGGCAGCCAGGGCGGTCCCTCCGACCGAGGGATCGTTGGGAGGGTCCTGGAACAGAAGGAAGCCCAAGAGTGCGATACCCGCAACGGCGACCAGGCTCCATTGGATCTTGCTGATGGTTGCCCTGTGCCGCGCCGCGGCGAGCCTGCGAGCCTTCACCTCACTCGTGCTGCGCGCATCCTCTCGGTTCCAAAGCAACTAGGTCTCCTCGCTGCGCGCATCGTTACTCGGGGGACTCGAGGACGGCGCCCATGATTGCACGCTACCCAAGGACATTCAGGGCCTCCTCGAGTCCCCAGATGAAGGTGGGATAGGGGTAGATGACCTCCCGGAGGGAACGGACCGGTATGCGCTGCTTGATCGCCACGATGAACAGCCCGATTCCCTCGTCGCCGCGGATCGAGGGCCGTGATCTGTGCAACGGATACGGGTCCCGGACCATCACGGCCGAGATCCCGGACGGATGATCCAGGATCATTCGCCATCTCTCGCGCCAACTTGGGCGACCTGTCACCAGGATGCAATCAGACAGCTGTCCGATGTGTCCCTCATGGTGTGAGCTGCCCCGGGCGATCCTAAGCGACCCGCGCGGCCGGCAGAGTGTCACAGGCGCCACGGGCGTCTCGATCCAACAGAGACTCGATCCAACAGAAAGAGGGGATGCGTTATGAGTGCTCGAACTGTTTCGCTCTCGGGAATGAGCCGAATGGCGTCGATGGTTCCGCTGGCCGTACGCGTGATCGTGGGGGTCATCATGTCCTATCACGGCTACCAGAAGCTGGTCGGAGGGATCGGGGCATACAGCGAGGGAGTGCTTGAGCCCCTGGGCGTTCCGGCTCCTCAGCTGTTGGGGACCCTTCAGGTCTACGCCGAGCTCATCGGAGGGGCAATGCTCGTTGTTGGCCTTCTGTCTCGAGCTGCTGCGTTGGTGGAAGCAGTCATCCTGGTGCTCGCCATCTTCCTCGTGAAGATCGATCTTGGCCTCATCGCCCCCATGGGTTCTCCGCTCCCCGGCGCCGAATTGGACTTGGCTCTCATAGCCGGATTCATCGTCGTTGCGGTGCTCGGACCAGGTCAGCCGTCGTTGGACCACCTGCTCGGGATCGAGAAGGGCACGCCATCTATGGTGAGGCGGGATGAAGTCTCGAGCCCAGCCTTGTAGTGAGACCAGGTAGCTGCGTTTCCCTGGGGCAGAGCCCTTGAGAGTCAACCGAGCGTGTTCATCTCGAGCGATTCCTCGAAGAGACGAGCTGCGGAAGAGGTAGCGAATGACGGGTCGGTCGATCAACGCCAGCTCGTCGCCGCCAAGGACGTCTTGAAGAATCGCTCCGAACCCCCACGAGGTGATGGACGCGAGTACGAGCCCGAGCGTGAGGAAGAGCCCGGCACGGCGGCCTGGTCAAGTCGAGCTTTGATGAAATCGATTTGGGTTCGATGCCGGTTGCGGAGGCGGGTGATCAATGGACGGTCGAGGAAACGACTCCACCATCTCTCGAGGACCTCCTGGTGGTCGCGTATCCATCTGGCGGCGAGCGAGAGGGCGACGGCGAGGGTCACGATCCCGGCAAGCACGGCCGTAGCGCGCCCGGCCCAGCGTTCCACGACCTTGTAGCTGGATCCGGCGACGGGACCGAGCAAGACGAACCCGCAGGCCCAGATGATGCCTCCGGCCGCGTTGAATACGAAGAATCGTGTGTAGGGGATGCCGGCCGACCCCGCTATGGCAGGCACAAGGGCCCGCAGCACCCCCACGAACCTGCCGAAGAACACGGCTCTGCCTCCGCGTTTTCGAACGTAGTCGTGCGCTCGTTGCCACCTCTTTTCTCCGATGCGCCGACCTAGTCGGGTCGTTTGAAGGCGCGACCCGAAGTGACGCCCGATCTCATAGCCGATCGAGTCGCCGATGACCGCTCCGGCCGAGGCGGCGAGGAGCATCCAACCCAACCCGGCGCGGCCCTGGGAGACGAGCACACCGCCGAGCAGCATGGCGGCCTCGCCCGGGATGAACAGCCCCACGAACGCCGCTGCCTCAGCCGCCGCGAGAACACCTATGAGCACGTATGCCCATGGATCCGCGAGCCGCAGCAGGAAGTCGATCATGCCGTCATCCGAGAAGGATGATTCCGCTCAGATAGAGGCCGTAAGTCGTGATCAACAGCGCTCCCTCACGCCGTCCTGTCCTCTCACGGGTAAGCGCCCACAGCGCTAGCGCGACCGCGACTGCTAGAGCAAGGGCGTGGAAGCCTCGCAGGGAGGCTGTGATCGTCATGGGATGCACCACTCCGATCAGCCCCAGGCTTCCTCCGAGGAGGAAAGGGATCGTTCCCACGACATTGCCGACCGAGATCTCAGGATGGCCCCGGTGGGCAGGGACGAGCTCCAGCATGCCCTCCTCCAAAGAGATGGCGATCGCGATCACGACCGACCCGAAGATCGTCGCCGACCACCCGAGCGTGGCGAGAAGCCGCTGTGCTCCTTCGATGAGTAGTTCGGACCCGAGAACAAGTCCTGCGAGCGCTACGACTACGCGCAAGACGAAGCGAGATGTGGGGTGGTGGGCATCCCGCAGGCCAGATTCATCGAACTCGGACGTTTGTCGTGGAGTAGTGAGGACGCCTACGGGTCGGAGTCTTCTCACCGCTCCGCGAACGAGCACCGCAAAGGTGACAAGCAGGAGCGCCCCCCTGACCCGGTCGAGCGTTCCCGATGCGATGATTGCAACCGCAAGGCCGGTGACGAGTCCGACCCCTTTGATGAAGTAGTGATCGACTGCTACCTCGAAGGGGTGGACAACAGCCAGTACCCCCAGTGCGAGCGTGGCGATGAAGACGACGGAGCCGACGTGCGAGCCGACCGCGATGGCCGGGAGGTTCTTGAAAGCTGCGGCCAATCCCGCGCCCGTCGACTCGGGATCGAGGCTCGTAGAAAGGGCTCCTAACGCGAGCCCCGACACTCCCAATGCTGCGGCGCGTGCCGAGACGGACTTGACTAGCCCCTCGACGCTTCCCAGCATGATGGCGAGACCGAGACCGAAGAGCACGCCCCCCGGGACGAAGATCATTGCTGGGCTTCGAACACGCGCTCTGCGTAGCCAGCGAGTGTACTCTCGCACTCTTTGAGGCGGCGGTCTGCGTTGGCCGATGACGGGATGGGGAAGAAGGATTTGCGGTTCAGCTCTCGATGCCACCGTGCCAGGCGATCGAAGTTCTGTTCTTCTTCATCGAGCTCGGCCGCGGTGAACTTACGCTTGCGGATCTCCGACTCGATCTCTGCGTCGAACTTGTCGCCCTCCGCGAGGAACTCGATGTACTCTTCGTCGCGGGCGGCGATGTAGAGATCCTCGAGTCGTTTCTCTGAAGCTTCGTTGAGGGCTTCGGCGCGTACCAACAGCGCCTCGCCGCCGGCCCCCTCGACCAACCGGGCCACATCTTCCAGAGCTTGACGAGCGCCGGCGTGGTCGGGGAGGGCCCACACCGCCTGTTGGGGGGAAACGGCACCGACCCGCCGGAGTTCTCGCCACACCGCGACGCGATGTCGCGATGTATCAGATGGCACCGTGTAGCAGAGCAGCAGCCATTTCATGTGGTCCTCCTCTGTGACAGGTGTTACATTTGGACTGTATCACCTGCTACACCAAGGAGAAGGGTGGTATGGACCATCGACACGTAGCCGCACCCAGAGGCGTAGGAGATTTGTTTGTTCACCCTTCACCCCGTCTCATCCCTCCTCGTTCCAGAAAAAGGAATGTCAAGAGGATGTCAATCCCCGCTGAGGACGCCTGGGGCCCAGGTCAATGCATGCCACAGCAGCCAGAGCACAGCGACAAGGAAAACCGGGACGCTCACACAAACGATGAGGACCAAGGTCTTGAGTCGGCGCCCGAGCGTTGGCAGTTCTGCGATGAACTCTTCGGCGTGGATCGGCCGCGGCCAAACGGAGCCGTTGCCAAGTCTCTGAAACCGAGCCCGAGTTATGGGAGCAAACCGCGGAGACTATCTGGGCAGGTCGCGGACCCGGATTCGTAGCCAGAGGAGACCGGATGCTTGCATCGATTGTCTAACCTGCTTGTTCGAGTCCTGCTGAGATTGCTCATCCCGGCTTGCCGTGATGACGTGGAAAGGGAGCTCGAGATCGTGGTGCTTCGTGAAGGGTGCATTTATCCGGTTGCGCCTCTGAGCGGGGCTCTTGGGAAATGAGTCCCGAGAGTCGCCCTGGAGCTCGGGAATCGGGAGCTCGGGCTGGTCGGCACTTACCTGCCAAGAGAAGTAGTCGGCTAAAGGATCAAGTTAGGGCGAGAGTCACGCCATGAGCGGCTCCACCGCCGGTGCTCACGTCGGGAGGGCGGCGCCATTCATTGGTTGACGCGCAAAGTCCCAGCTCAGGGGGTAACCCAATAAATGCCACCCTTCACCATGAAGAGTTCGAAAACCCACCACACCCAGCCCCTGCTGGTCGGTGCGTCGACGCGACCAGCTCGGCGGCTTGATCCAGAATAGGCGGAGGCATGACGGGAACCGAGGTTTATGCACCCTTCACCCACCCGATAGAGCTAGGCTTCTCGCGGATCCAGCGCGACCGGCCCTCTTGGACTAAAGGCCTTCGGAGCAGAGATCACCGGCGTGTGCAGCACTACAAAGATCGACCTGGTCCTATCGATCGGCGCCGACACGTCATCGACTACACCCAAGACGTCTTCGCGAACGGCCCCCAGCGCTACGACCTCATCCTCGACATCGGAGGCAACTGACCTATCGCGGCTCCGGCGGGCACTCACTCCTCAGGGAGACGCTCGTGATCGTCGCGGGCGAAGAAGGCAGCAAGTTGACCGGAGGCTTCGATCGCCAGCTGCGGGCCCTTGCACTCTCACCGTTCGTGCGGCAGCGGCTCACCATAAGAACCCCGAAAGAGCCCCAGGCCGACCTCGAGCGTCTCGACTCAACTCATCGAAGCCGGTGAACTCACCCCGATTATCGACAAGACCTACCCGCTACACCAGGCGCCCGACGCTATGAGTCACCCCGAAGCCGGACACGCACGAGTAAAGATCGCCATCACGCTGACAGCCGCCGGATGAGCCGCCGCGAGCTCCTGCTCGCCTCGGCGTCGGTCCCCGTGTCGCTCGCCTGGGCGGCAGTGATCATCGTCACCAACCAGCTTCGGTGGCCGCTCGTCGGCTGGTCTCAACCTGAGCCCAGGTGAAGTCTGTTGCGGTGTAGCGGTGGCTAAGAGCAGTCTGCCTCTTGCTTGAGTACGGAAAGGCTCGCTCCCGCCGGTTCTCTGGGCTTCCGCGGCCGGGAGTTGGGCACGTTTTCGAGCCGCGTTGGTGGGCAGCCTGAGCGTCCCTCTGCTAGGGGAGCAGGCGACGCGATCGGCGTGGTGAGGTGTCCCCGTGACCGGGCATCGTCCTTCACGTCCGGCGCGCTGGTAGAAACGGGCGGTCGCCAACCGCGGCCCATCCGCGGCCCACCGCACTAGCGCCTCAGGCTATTCGGGCGCCTTTCGACCTTAATCTCCTCGGCGACGCCAAGTTCGCGTGATACGGGACCGGGGCGCGCGAGCCGCTACGCGCCAGGCGCTTTGTACTGGACTTGCTCAGCCTTGCGCAGAGCATCCATCGTTTCGTCGACGGTCAGGAGGACTGTCGTTTCCAACGAGCTAAGCGCACCGCCGCCACTAATCGCCAGCGCAACCGCGGCCATGGACACATTGTCGGGAGCCTCCCATACGGTGTAGCCGTCGTGTGTGCCGAAGGCGTACCAGAACCCGTGGAGCTTCCCTCCGACCGACTCGATGTACGACTGAGCGGCCTTTCGGCGGTCCTCTGGATTGCCGATCAGTCTCGCCCAAGTCTCCGGCGTGTAGCTGAACCTCGATAGATAGAGCGTCATCGTCCCTCCCTCTCGTTCGCCGATGCGAGCGGGTCGCCGTTAGGCGTCGATTATGACTCGCCCTGGGCCGAGCCGGTATTCGGGGTGACGATGCCACCTGGCTCCGCCGGGTTGGCCGCCCTGCTGAGCCCCGTCGGCGGGGCGGTGGTGCAGCGGTACGCACCCGTGTCGAGAGCATCCTGATCGGCGGCGGGCTCGTCCTGATCGCCGTGACGTCGGCCACCGGCCCTAGCGCCTCGGTATTTCAGGGCGGGCCACAAGCCTGACGTGATTGTTCGCTGGCCCGGTCAGTCGTAACCGACGGGTCGGGATCGAGGTCCACGTGATTGAGCTTTGGAGACGGAGAGATGACTGATCAGCCGCACCCACATTCAGCTCTCGGCTCCGAGCCTGTCCGCACGATTGCGCGGGAAGACTCAAGGCGAAATCGACCAAGGCGAGCCGATGAAACTCATCATGGCGCTCAACCGTTGGGCCTACGACGCCAAACATATTCCCGGCCCGGTTCATTTCGACACCCAGAAGAAGACTACGCGGCCTCGATTTAGACGACGAGGTCGTCGTGTACTGCTCGAACGTGGATTGTCTGGCGAGCGCTGCTCTGTATCGCGATCTGGTCGACCGGGGCTACAAGAATGTGCGCCGGTATTCGGACGGCCTGATCGATTGCAATCGCCGCTGCGTCGTCCACCGAGATGGTCGGAGACTTACATCCGATGACGGGCCGGAGCGTCATAGCCGGCGTGTGCGGAGCGGCTTCCGGGGTTAGATATCCCACGCCCCCAAGCTGTCAAGCCGCCTTCTCGATGAGGGAAGGCCAGGCAATCGATTCGCCGTAGGTTTGGCCGTGACGAAGACATCCGTGAAGGATCCCGACCAGCCGATTGGCG
>JACDDL010000154.1 GCA_013817045.1 Actinomycetota bacterium
CTCCTCCTCGGCGACGTCCATCTGGAACAGGATCTGCTCCTCGACTATGCGCAGCTCCTGGCGCGCCCGATCGAGCTCACCGCCGAGGCACGAAAGGCTCTTGTGGATGTGCATGGGGCGGAAAAGTATAGGCCGTCACGCCCTATTTCGCGCCCATCCGCGGTTCGCTGGTGCCGGGAGCGGGATTCGAACCCGCACGCCCTTTCGGACAATGGATTTTGAATCCATAGCGTCTTCCCTTTCGCCATCCCGGCATTCATTTATCCTAAGACCCTCGCCGCCCCCACTAACACTTCGGCCCAACGATCAGATCCAGCTTCGCGACGTCGGGGCGTCTGGCCACCGAAATGGTCTTCCAGTTCGTTGGGCGCCACGCTACCCCGTACTTGCCACACGCTTCGCAGAAAATCGCCCTGATGTCTGGGGAGTAGTTAGTGAAGAAGTAGCGAGGATAGTCCTTGCCCTTCACGCGATTCATTCCCCGACAGCCGTCCGAATGGATCAACCCTCGCAGTAGGCGGCCGGGGTAGGCATCGGCTATTTCCTGATGCCAGGGAGCCAGCACGATCGTCCGGAGGTGCTTCGGGCCTGGACCGTGCTGGGGGAACAGACAGGGCCACTGCTTCCAGTAGGCATTGACGTCGGTGCAACCTGTGCGCTTGACGCGCCCCACCTTCATGGTGTGGTTCATGGCTGTCATTGCGCTGGTGCAGTCGTCGATGATGCCCGGATAGCGAAGGTCCAGGGTGATGCGCAGTTGGAAGACGCCTCGAGGACGTTCAGACAAGCAACCATCACCCAGGTACATGCCGAGCAGGTACGCATACCACCCAGGGTCAAGGTTGCCATTTCCACAGATAGGGCAGTGCGGATCGGGTTGTTTGGTTCGATCATCGTTCTTGCCGAAGCCGTGATGTTGGCCGCCATGGCGGCGCCAGTCGCGCACTGTTCGGCGCGGGATGCCTGTGCGGCGCGCTATCTCGCAGTCGTTCATGCCCAGCAACGACAGGTCGAGGACGATGCCACCTGCGCCTTGGTCCGCACTGCAACCCTTCCTGCCGTGCCTATAGCTACCTTTGACACACTAAAGAGGGGGTGTGACACCGTTGATTAGCCGCGGTCGAGCGTGAACTCGGCGGAAACAAACCGTTCGCCGGTCGGGGGCTCGGCTTCTTCTGTTACCCTGGATGGACCATGTATTCGAGCCCGTGCATCATTCCAGGTACAGAGGTCGCCGGCGCGCGACCTGTTGCCGTGGTGCGCCCTGGGTTCCTTGCGCTGAGCTAACACTCCACCTCGAGCTCAACACCTCCCAGAGCCAAGCGCCACGTCCCGGCGCGCGGCACCCACTAAGCCGTATCCCCAATCGCAGAGCAGGAGCACCACCATGACTTCCCGCAAAGACAACTTCAAGGACCCCTCCGACAAGGGCTCTTCGGCGCGCCGCTTCGCCAACCGATTCAGGATCCTCAAGCCCATGCGCATTCGCGACTTCGCTCTCTTGTGGACGGCGATGACCGTGTCGCTGCTCGGCGACGGCATCTACTACGTCGCCATCGCGTGGCAGGTTTATGAGCTATCGAACGTACCGACGGCGCTGTCGCTCGTGTGGGCGGCATGGACGCTGCCCATGGTCGGGTTCTTGATCGTCGGCGGCGTCATCAGCGATCGGTTCGACCGGCGCAAAGTGATGATTACGAGCGACGTACTGCGGGGCCTGGCCATCGCCATCATCGGCGTGCTCTCGTTGACCCAGACTCTCGAGCTGTCGCACCTCTTCGTGCTGGTTGCGCTCTACGGAACGGGAGAAGCATTCTTCGGGCCCGCCTTCGGGGCCATAGTTCCGGACCTGGTGCCAAAAGACCTGTTGGTGGAGGCGAACTCCCTCGACCAGTTCGTGCGCCCCTTGATGCTTCGGATGTTGGGACCGGCCCTGGGCGGAGCCATGATCGCTCTGTTCGGTATCGGCGAAGCGTTCCTCGTAGACGCCGCGACATTTGCGCTCTCGGCAGCTGCTCTTACGGCAATGTCATCGCGCCCGGTTGCCCGAAGTGGCGGCGGTGCCGGCGCCGTCCGTGAGATCAAAGAGGGTTTGAGCTTCGTGCGCTCGCACACGTGGCTGTGGGGCACGCTCACCGCAGCCTCGATAGGGCTGTTGCTCTTCTGGGGCCCCTTCGAGGTACTCGTGCCCTACATCGTCAAGAACCAGCTGAACGGAGGCGCTGATGATCTCGGCTTCGTCTACGCGTGGGGGGGCGTGGGGGCGATTTTTGCTGCGCTCGTGCTGGGACAACGCGGGCTCCCCCGCCGCCACATCACCTTCATGTATGCGGCGTTCGGCATCTCGATCGGGGTAACGGCGGGCTTTGCCTTTGCACAGTCGATGTGGCAGGCGATGGTTTGGAGCTTCGTCTCGGGCGGAACTGCGACTGCGGGAATGGTCGTGTGGGGAACGCTAATGCACACGCTCGTGCCCAGAGAGATGCTCGGGCGCGTGACGAGCCTCGACTGGATGGTCTCCATCGGCCTGGTGCCCGTCTCGTTCGCTCTTACCGGGCCGGCTGCCCAGTTGTTCGGCGTTGATCAGACGATGATCGGCGCAGGGATCGCAGGGGGAGTTGTGTTCACCGCGTTCCTGTTCCTGCCCGGGATGCGCGATACCGAGCGGCACGGGGACGGCCTGCAAGCGCAACCCATCCCCGGCTTAGCCGAAGAAGACGCGGCCGAAGAAGATGTTGCCTGACACGTGATGCTGCATCTCGGGTGCGAGGAGAGCCCGTTTCCGGAGGGCCACCTGAAGCCTGCATGGCCTGAGGAAACGGGCCCCCGGAGCACGTAGCATCGCTTCGATGAGCACGCTCCCGGTGGCCGGGTACCGCTCGCAGTGGCGCCCACGGGGCGTCTACCTGAACACCGCCAGCTACGGGCTCCCGCCGGAATCCGCCTGGAACGCGTTGCAGCAAGCCCTCGAGGGCTGGCGCGCCGGTGGCACGAGCTGGGAGCCGTGGGGTGCTGCTACCGAGGGCGCCCGAACCGCCTTTGCGGCGCTTGTCGGCGTCGAATCCGAGGAGGTTGCGATCGGTTCGACCGTCTCGGGTCTGCTGGGTCCGGTTGCTGCGTCCCTGCCCGACGGTTCTCGCGTGCTCGTGCCCGACGAGGAGTTCACCTCGAACCTGTGGCCGTATCTGGTCCAGGGGAACCGAGGTGTAAGGGTGCGGACGGTGCCGGCGGCGCAGCTCGCAGATGCCATCGACGGCAACTCGGACGTCGTCGCATTCAGCGCGGTTCAGTCCGCCACCGGCGAGGTCGCCGATCTCCATGCGATAGAGGCCTCGGCGCGCCACCACGGCGCGCTCACCATCGTCGACGCCACCCAGGCATGCGGTTGGTTGCCACTCGACGCCTCCTGCTTCGACTTCGTCGTCTGCGCCGCCTACAAATGGCTCATGTCGCCGCGCGGGAGCGCCTTCTTGACCGTCCGGCCCGAACGCCTCGGTTCCGTGCGCCCCACGACTGCTGGCTGGTACGCAGGGGAAAACGTCCACAGCTCCTACTACGGGATGCCGCTCCGATTGGCGAGGAGCACCCGCCGGCTGGACACCTCCCCGGCGTGGTTCTCCTGGGTGGGGACGCAGCCGGCCATCGAGCTCGTCAACCGGATCGGAGTGCCGGCGATCCAGCGGCACAACGTTGAGCTCGCCAACACCTTCCGCTCTGGGCTCGGAATGGACCCGGGCAACTCGGCGATCGTGCCGGCCGAGGTCCCCGGCGCCGCCGCCAAGCTCGAGGGCACCGGCATCCTTGCATCGACGCGCGCCGGAAAGCTGCGCACCGCGTGGCACGTCTACAACACCCGCGACGACGTCGCCTTGACCCTGAAGGCGCTCCTTTAACGCCGATCTGGCGCCGACTCAACCCGCCGCGTCATCGAGTGCGGAGCGCACGCCGGCAAGGAACTCCCGGGCCGCTTCCGGCCCCGCCCTGAGCACCAGATCCACCAGTGCAGACCCGATCACGACGCCGTCTGCCGACCTCGTCGCCTCGACCGCCTGAACGGCGTTCGACACGCCTATCCCGACGACAACCGGTGCATCGGTTGCCTCCCGGCATGCCGCCACGACCCGGGCGGCGCGCTCCGACAGCGACTCACGCGCCCCGGTGACGCCCAGGGTCGACACCGCGTAGACGAAGCCGGTGGCGGTTGCGACGATGTCGGCCACCCGGCGCGCCGAGGAGGTCGGAGCAACCAGCGGTATCCACGACAGAGCACGGTCTCCGGCGGCCTTGCGCAGGCTCTCGGACTCCTCCACCGGAATGTCCGGAACGATCAAACCGGCGAACCCCGCCGCTGCGGCCCGCTCGCAGAACTCCACCTCCCCGATCCGGTGGATCGGGTTGTAGTAGGTCATGGCTATCTTGGGCGCGCCAACCTGCGCCTGGGCTGCCAGCTCCAGCGCGTCGAGCGGCCCCGTGCCCGAAGACATGGCGCGCTCGCCTGCGTCGGCAATCACCGGGCCGTCCATCAGGGGGTCCGAGAACGGGAGGCCTACCTCGAGGGCGTCGGCGTGCTCGGCTGCGGCCGCCATGACCTCCGGGAAGGAGGCCCGGTCGGGTATCCCGCCCATCACGTAGGGCACCAGCAGCTTGCGCCCCCCGGCCCGCCGTTCCTCGAGGCGGGACGCCAGCCCGTTCACCCCTTGCCCGCCCGGGCGATCGTGGTCATGTCCTTGTCGCCCCGGCCCGAGAGCCCGACGACGATGGTCTCCGACGCCGCCCCGTGGGCGAGGACGTGGGCCAGAGCGTGGGACGGTTCGAGCGCCGCGAGGATCCCCTCGGTCTCGGCCAGGGCCTTGAAACCAACCAGGGCGTCCTCATCGGTCACCGCCCGGTACGTCGCGCGCCCCGAGGTTGCAAGCCACGCGTGCTCGGGGCCGACACCCGGGTAGTCGAGGCCGGCCGAGATCGAATGTGCCTCGGTGATGCGCCCGTCGGCGCCCTGCAGCACCATGCTGCGAGCGCCGTGCAGGATGCCGGGCTCGCCTGCGCTGATCGACGCCCCATGTCGCTTGTCGAGACCCTCGCCGGCGGCTTCGACCCCGGTGATCCGCACCGACTGATCGCGGTAGAAAGCCCGGAACAAACCCACCGCGTTGCTTCCTCCGCCGACACAGGCGACCACCTCGTCGGGGAGACCCCCGGTGAGCTCGAGGACCTGCGCCCGGGCCTCCTCTCCGATGATCGACTGCAGCGACGCCACCAGCTCCGGGTAAGGGTGCGGCCCCACTACCGAGCCGATGATGTAGTGGGTGCTCTCGACATTGGTCACCCAGTCGCGCAAGGCCTCGTTGATCGCGTCCTTGAGGGTCGCGGAGCCGGCTTCCACCGGCACGACCTCGGCGCCGAGCATCTCCATCCGCACCACGTTGAGGTGCTGGCGTTCGACGTCGGTCGCCCCCATGTACACCACGCAAGGGAGCCCGAAGTAGGCGGCTGCGGTCGCGGCGGCGACACCGTGCTGCCCGGCGCCGGTCTCCGCGATGATGCGGCTCTTGCCCATCCGCACGGCGAGCAGCGCCTGGCCTACCGTGTTGTTGATCTTGTGCGCTCCGGTGTGAGCCAGGTCCTCCCGCTTGAGGAGCACGCGGGCCCCCACCCGCTCGGAGAAGCGGGTTGCGTCGTAGAGAGGGGTCGGCCGTCCCACGACCACCTTCAACAGGCGGGCGAGCTCGTCGGTGAACCCGGGATCGGCGCGCGCCGTCTCCCACTCGCGCTCGAGCTCGTCGAGCGCTCCCATCAGCGACTCGGGAACGTAGCGTCCGCCGAACTCACCGAAGCGGCCGGCGACCCCGACCGAGCCGTCCGGCTTTACGAGGGGGGTGGTCAAGGTAATCCCAGGAGCTCGCGCACCTTGGCGGCAGGATCGTCTGCGGTAACGAGCGCTTCGCCGACGAGAACCGCATTCGCCCCCGCGGCTTCGAGCTCGACGACCTCGGCGCGCCGCGACACTCCCGACAACGCCACCAGCGTCGCACCCTCCGGCATGCGGGGCGCGAGCTTGGCCGTTCGGGCCGGATCCACCTCGAAGGTGGCAAGGTCCCGGTGGTTGACCCCGATGAGCTTCACCCCGGCGCGCGCCGCCGGCTCGAGGTCGTCGTCGTCGTGCACCTCGACTAGCGCCTCCATACCGAAGGCCTCGACCGCGGAGACGAGCTCGGCCAGCCGCTCGCCCACCACCCTGACGATCAGCAGCACCGCGTCGGCGCCCGCCGCCCTCGATTCGAGCGCCTGCCACGGATCGACCACAAAATCCTTGCGCAGCACCGGCACGCCCGCTCCCGTAGCGTCCTCGAGATCCTCGAGTGAGCCCCTGAAGCCGTCGGGCTCGGTCAGGACCGAGACCGCGGCAGCGCCTCCGCGGACGTAAGCCCCTGCGAGATCGGCTGCGTTGAGGCCGAGGTTGAGCTCGCCCGCGCTTGGCGAGGCCCGCTTGATCTCGCCGATGAGGGTCACCGAGGCACCCGTCAGGGCGTCGCGGAGCGAACGCGGCCGGCCGATTGATGCGATGCGCTGCTCGAGGGCGCCTTCGGACACGGTTCGCTTCGCCGTCCGGACGCGCTCCTCCGCCGAGGCCACGAGGGTCTGTAGATATGACACCGCCCCGACCCTAAACGCCTCCGATCAGTTCCCGGCGCACGCCGATCCGGAGACGAACGAGGTGGCCGAGATCATCGCCGCGTCCCCGATGGGTGGGGTCGGTCGCCGTCGCGTTCGATTCCGTATGGACCACCGCCGGCGACTTGGGCAGAATTTTCACGGCTGAAAGCTCAGAGCCTTGCAGAAGATCGAGCAGGACGCGCCCGAGGGGTTCGGGAGCGCCGCTCGCGACCGCGTGCAGCAGGCCCGCCTCGGCGTAAGGGCCGGCAGGGGCGGGCGCACCGCAGCCGGGGTTGCCCGCCAGGGGTTCCGACCCGTCGATGCACACGGGACCGGGGCCAACTCCCTCTATGGTGAGGACGAGCGGGTCCGCCCCCTGCTCGTCCAGTAACCCGAGCAGCCGGCGAGACCCCAGGTTTCCCCCACCCAGC
>JACDDL010000155.1 GCA_013817045.1 Actinomycetota bacterium
CTGCACTAGTGCAGTGTGGCGATCGCCCACGCGAGAAGGGATGCGGCGGCAACGGCCGCAAGAGTCGTGGCCACCGCCACCTCAATGGCAAGGGTCACTCGGCGCACCCACAGCGCGGTCCAATCCAGAACCGAGTCGAAGGCGTGCAAGAACGAGGCCACGGCGGCGCGCCCGTGCGCCCGATCGGCATACAGGAACGCTCGGGAAAAGCTCAGAGGTATGAGGGCGGCGGCAGCTACGAGCGAGGCCACCGGAGCGCGGGCGACAGTAGATCTGTGGGACATGAGCCCTCGAATCGAGTTGGAGGAGAGATACCTTTATCTCGACCGGGCGAGGAACAACTTGAGTGCCGAAAAAGATGGTTCAGCTCGAGTAATTCGCAGCGGGACTACCGGTGACTCAGAGGGGCCCAACCCTGCCGGCGGCAGGCTCGAACGGCGTCGCATAGTCCGGAACACTGGACAGGACCGAGCTAATCGTTTCGGGGTCGGTATCGTGTGCGCGCGCGGCCGCATCGACGATGGCCGGAAGCAGGCGGATGTCCCCGGCCGTCGGAAAGCCGGTTATCTCCCGGCGCGCCAGAACGAAGGCCACCGCCGCGTCGACATGCGGCTGCTCATCGAACGGCATGTACCAGGTGGCGTAGCGCGGAGCTTCACCCTCGGGCCAGAGGTTTCTCGACACCGGTTTGATGACCATCAGGCCTGCGTCCTGCCGCTTGATCTCCGAGACGAGAGATTCATAGTCGCGGCGGTAATCTTCGTTGCCGTACAACAGGTAGTTCAAGGGAGTCAGCACGGTATCGAAGCTGTAGCGGCGCAAAGCCTCGAGATGGGTCGCCGGCGCGCCGTGACCGTGCCCGGTGATTCCGATCGCGCCGACAAGACCTTCCTCCTTGGCCCGCAGAGCGCCTTCCAGGGCGCCGTCTCGGCCCGTCGCCAGATCGAGCTCCCTGAGATCTCCAATGGCGTGAAGCTGGATCAGATCGACGCTGTCTACCCCCAGCCGCGTCAGCGAACGCTCGATCTCCCGGCGCGCCCCCTCTTTCCCGCGCTCCTCTGTCTTGGTGGAAAGAAAGATCCGGGAGCGTATGTCCGGCATCCAGGGGCCCAGCCGCAGCTCGGAGTCGCCATAAGACGCCGCCGTGTCGAAGTGATTGATGCCGCTCTCGAGCGCGAAAGTGATGGATCCGTCCGCCTCCTCCTGGGTGACCTCCCCCAACGCGGCACCCCCGTAGATACAGACCGAGCTCATGTGCTCGAGGCGTCCCAAGCGCCGCTTCTCCATAGTCACGCCTTTCTCTAGGGTCGTTCCGCACCACACCCTATGCGCCGGCAGCATCTGCGGAGGCCCTCTTACTTCGCCGTGACCTGCAGCAGCCGGCCCGCAGCGATGTCGGTGAGATAGAGCTCGCCTTCTTCGTCCACGCCGAAGGAGCTCACGAGATGGTCGGTGTCCAGGAGCTCTACAGGGCTCTGCTGTGGGGGGCCCTCCGCAACAACGGCCCACAAGGTTCCGGAGCAGTAGTCACCGAAGACGTAGGCGCCGCCCAGGTCTGGATAGCGGCGTCCGCGGTAGACGTAGCCACCCGTGACCGAGCATCCCTCATCGTGTGAATACTCTGCGAGCGGCAGCCTGCGGCCCTCTCGCCGGCAACCCACGGCTGGTTCGTAGCAGGCGGCGCCCTCCATGTCGTCCCACCCGTAGTTGATTCCGCCTCGGCGCGCCGGCGCTCGGTCGATCTCCTCGCGGTCCTCCTGCCCGACATCGGCTATCCAGAGCTTGTCCCGATCGAAGCTGAAGCGCCATGGATTTCTCAGCCCGTAGGCCCAGATCTCGGGACGAGCCTCGGCGCGGCCGGAGAACGGGTTGCCCGACGGGATCCCGTAGGAGGAGCCGCTCCCGCTTGCGTTCACGTCGATCCGCAGGAGCTTCCCCAGCAGCGTGTCGAGCGCCTGGCCGTTGTCCTCCGGATCTCCCCCGCCTCCGCCGTCACCTGTAGCGATGTAGAGGAAGCCGTCGGGACCGAATGCGAGGCCGCCGCCGTTGTGGTTGGCAAAGGGCTGATCGATGGTGAGCAGCACGCGCTCAGGGGCCGGGGCGGCGCCCTCGCCGCGCCGGTACTCCGCCACCACGGTGTCGCCCTGCAGGTCGGTGTAATTGACGAACAATCGCCCGTTCCGCTCGTAGCCCGGGTGGAACGCGAGCCCGAGGAGGCCCTGCTCACCACCGGGCGCCGTCTCGTCGCGCAGGTCGAGCCAGGGATCCGGCTCCAGCCGGCCGTCCCGCACGATCCTCACGGTGCCGCCCTGCTCGACCACGAATAGTCGTCCGCTTCCGTCACCTGCGTGGGTCACGCCGAGGGGCGCCTCGAGCCCGTCCACCACCGGCCTCAATGCCACATCTATGGCATCGAGGTCGACCGGCGCCCTCTGCCCGCTCCCGTCCGAGCCTCCGTCGGGGCGATCATCTTCGACGGCCGATCGGGCGCGGCTCTCGGACCCCTTCGACGCTCCATCGCCTGGTGCGCCGCTGCAGGCCGCGGCCAGGAGGCACAAGAGCGGGAGCCAAAGCGCCAACCAGCGGCGCCCTCGCATCGTCTGAGGCTGGGGGCGGATGGAATAGTTTCCTCTCACGGTCACATCATGGGACACCCTCCGTGTTATCGAAGAGATCACACACCGGCAGCATGAAGGGGGAAGCGTGGCCACAGCCCAGGTACGTCCGCTCGCACTCACTCTCCGGCCCCGTTCGGCGATACGCGCCGCTCAGTTGGATGCAGGCCTCGTCGTAGGTGCTGCGGCACTCACTGCACTGGGGGCCCAGATTGTGATCACCCTTCCGTTCACTCCGGTTCCCATCACCGGTCAGACATTCGCCGTGCTGGTCACCGCCTCGCTCCTGGGGCGGGTGCGGGCAGTGGCGGCGCAGCTTCTCTATCTCTTCGCCGGCGCTGCGGGACTGCACGTATTTGCGGGAGGGGCGCACGGGCTTGCCTCCCTGACGGGGGCCACCGGTGGCTATCTGATTGGCTTCGTGGGCGGAGCGGCGCTCGTCGGACGACTGGCCGAGCGAGGCTGGGACCGGCGCCCATGGAGCGCCGCTGGAGCCATGCTCCTGGGCAACCTCGTGATCTACGCAGTAGCGCTTCCCTGGCTCTATGCGACGGCCGGCGCCGGCCTATGCACTCACCCCTTCTTCGGCGCCTACATCCCGAAGATGGTGTGCGGAAACGGCTTCCTGCTGACGCTCTACGCCGGCTTCTTCCCCTTCGTGGTCGGCGATACGCTGAAGCTGCTGCTGGCAGCGACGGTTGTGCCGTCTGCTTGGGGAGCACTCGGGGCGGCGCGCCGCCGATGACGGGCGGCAGAGCCATTCAGGTCAAGGGCAGTCGAGTCCCTTGCACAGCATGTCGTCGCGCAACTGTGCCGCCAGTCCCTCCACGTCGGGATCGTTCTTCCGGCTCGCATCACCGAGCAGGTTCTGGAGCTGCCACGGGTCTCGTCTGAGATCGTAGTACTCCCTGAAGAGCACGCGTCCGCGTTGGTAGTACTCCGTGTACTGATATCCAAGAGCGCGCAACGACTTCCATCCCGGCGTGCAGCCCACCTCGGGACAGGGGCGAGAGACTGCGAAACGTTGCTTCTCGTACTCGAAAAAAATTCGGTCGCGCTCTCTAGACCTATCCAACAACGACCGCCCGTCCATGGCGATGTTCGAGAAGTAAGGGACGCCGGAGACGTCGAGGATCGTCGGGGCGAGGTCCAGATTGTTGACCATTCGGCGATCGGTATCGGGCATCTGCAACTGTGCCGGCCAGCGGACGAGGAGCGGCACCTTGATCGAGTTCGTGTAGGGGTACCCCTTGCCCACATTGCCGTGATCGCCCCATAGGAGGCCGTTGTCGGAGGTGAAAATGGCCAGCGTGCGCGACAGGTCGCCTGTATCGGCCAAGCTCCGCATCACGCGATCGACGAGATCGTCGACGGACCAGAGAGACCGGAGCTGTTTTTTCCGCACAAACTGAGCCCACGCGCCACTCATCACGCCTTCCTGGATGAAAGATGGTTTGTCGCTGAGGTCGGCCTCCGTATGCACAGGGGTTCTGCGCATCACCGGAACCGGGGACTTGCCATCTTCGGTTCGGACGACAGACGGGATGTGCGGCGCAGCTGTGGACAGGATGATCAGCCACGGCTTGTCGCTGGAGCGGGTCACGAAGGCCATCGCAGTGCTCGCCCCCACGGCCACGATCACTGCACCAACGACCACAAGAGCGTGCCCGTGCAGGGCTGCCCAAACCCCTCCGAGCAGCACGGCAGCACACACCAGGAGTACGACCCGGCGGGCCAATATCTCGCCTCTGATGAGATGGTCGGCGCGAGCACCTATCAGGTCGGAGGAGTACTCGTTCACAGGCGCGATCTTGCCGTCGGTGTTCCACTCCCCCTCCCCATAGTTGGCGTCCGCGCTATGCGTGAACATCGCCCATTCGTCGAAGTAGGGGGGCCGGCGTTCGAGCTCCCAGGAGTTGAGGTACTTGCCGAACAGGGCCGTGCGGTATCCCGCTCTGTCGAGATGATATTGGAAGGTCGTGTGCTGATCGAGACCGGTCACCTGTTCGACATCTGAGTTCGTTACAACTCCGTGATTGTGCGAATAGCGACCGGTGAAGATCGAGGCACGGGAAGGACAGCAAAGGGGGGTCGTGACGAAGGAGTTCGTGAATCGGGTGCTCGACCGGCCAAACCAGGCCGTCGTCTTCGGCATGGCGCTCAGGCTCGGCAACGGCTGGTCGTCGGTCAAGAACATCAGGACGTTGGGCCGCTCCTGAGGCCGGGACTTGGTGACGGCCCACTGCACAGCCCACAGGGCGGGGATCAGCGCCAGCATCACGCCCGCCGCCAGGAGCCTTGATTTCACCCTTTTTGGTGTACCACCTCCGGAATTCTTTGGGGCAGAACCCGATATCACATCCGCTCGCTGAGGCCGCTTGGGTCGATGCCTCCGCCTTCGGCCGTCGTTGCTCCGCCGAGTCGATAGAGTGGGTCAAAACAGCCTCATTCAAGCGCCGGAAGGCCTATGGAGGAAACCCCAATGGATGCAAAGGTGACCAAGAGCGACAAGGAGTGGCGGGAGCAGCTAACTCCCGAACAGTACGAAATTCTGAGACGCAAGGGCACCGAGCCCCCGTTCACCGGGAGCTATGTGCTCTCCAAGGACAAGGGCATGTTCCGGTGCGCCGCCTGCGGGGCCGATCTCTTCAGCTCCGACACGAAGTTCGACTCCGGAACGGGCTGGCCCAGCTTCACCGAGCCGGCGGTCGCAGAAAACGTCGAGCTGCGTCCGGACAACAACCTGTTCATGCGCCGCACGGAGGTGGTCTGCGCGCGCTGCGGCGGGCACCTGGGCCACGTGTTCAAAGACGGCCCCGCACCCACCGGCGAGCGCTACTGCATCAACTCTGCGGCACTGAATCTGGACACCGAAGCCACCGAATAAACGGCGCAACGGCATCTGCCGTACTCGCCTATTGGGTGAGCTCGTCCGCCTTGTCGTTGAGAACCTGAATCAACTCATCGAATGACTTGGCGAACGCCGCCACGCCCTCGTCTTCGATCTGCCGGGAAACGTCTGACATCTCGACCCCGACCTCGGCCAGTCCGTCCAGCACCGCCTTCGCCCCCTCGACGTCTTTGTCGATCGTGCGCTCGACCACCCCGTGATCCAGGAATGCGTCGATGGTCTTGTCGGGCATCGTGTTCACCGAATTGTCGCCGATCAGACTGGTGACGTAGAGCAGCTCGTCGTACTCGGGGTTCTTGGTCGAGGTGGATGCCCATAGCGGGCGCTGCACGCGCGCCCCCTTCTGCTCGAGCGCCTTCCACCGAGCGCCCGAAAAGCGCTCGAGAAAGAGTTGATAGGCCATCTTGGCCTGGGCGACTGCGGCTTTACCTCGAAGCGCCAATGCCTCCTCGGTCCCGATCGCCTCCAGCCGCCGGTCGACCTCGGTGTCGACCCGGCTGACGAAAAACGACGCGACGCTTGTGACCTGGGAAAGATCGCCTTCGAACGTCTCGAGCCCGGACAGGTAGGCCTCGATGACTGCGTCGTAACGCTCGAGCGAAAAGATCAGCGTGACGTTGATGTTGCGGCCCTCGGCGATCATCTGCTCTATCGCCGGGATGCCGGGTTCGGTGGCGGGGATCTTGACGAACAGGTTGGGCTCGGCTATGCGCTCGTGCAGGTTGCGGGCCGCATGGATCGTCCCCTGGGTGTCGGACGCAAGCGAGGGTGCAACCTCGAGCGAAACGAAACCATCCCGGCCTCCACTCGAGTCGTAAACCGGTCGCAACACCGCCAGAGCCTCAGAGATGTCGTCGGCAACCATGTCCCAGTAGGCGTGCTCTACGGATTTGCGCTCCTTCTCCACCAGCGAGTTGAATTGATCGTCATAGTCGGCTGAGTCCGCCATGGCCTTTTGGAAGATCGTCGGATTCGACGTCACTCCCCGGATGCCCTGCCCGACCAAGTCGGCGAGCTGGCCGCTGGTGAGGTAACCGCGTTTGAGATTGTCGATCCATGGACTCTGCCCTTGTTGCTCGAAGAGGTTGTGCAACTTCGTCATTGGAATCGTCCTTTCCGGACCTAAGAGAAGCTCTCGTCTTCATGCTACCCACATCTTCTCCGGCCGACCCCTGCCTTCGGGCAGTTCCTTCGAGGCTCTGGAAGGAAGCTTGATTGGGACGACCATCGGGACGCGCTAGGGTGATGGCGTGAAGGCGAAAAAAGGCGACGAAGACGCTTCTCGCGCCGCAGATCCGGCGCTCGAGCAGGGGCGAGCGGCCGGAGAAGACGCCGAGAAGGAACCGGGCCCTGAGCCCGAAGAGGATGAGGACCAGGTCGAGGAGGCGTCGGGGGACTCCTTTCCCACCAGCGACGCCCCCTCCTGGTAGATGGCCGCACTAGTTCAACCCGGGCCCCGTTATTCGGACGTCTCCCCTCGTCGTGATCACGAACAC
>JACDDL010000156.1 GCA_013817045.1 Actinomycetota bacterium
GGCTCAGGTACCCGATCAGTTCAAGGGATTATGGCGGCTCGCAGGAGAGTCCTTGAAGGTCATCGCCGAGATCACCGAGCGCGCTCTCACCGACGACCCGGCTGCCCTGCTCCGCACGGTCGCCGGCCTCCGGGAGCTGGGTTGGGGTATCGCCCTCGACGACGTCGGGGCGAACCCGCGCTCATTGGCCATGCTCCCGTTCCTGCATCCCGACGTGATCAAGCTCGATCTCAGGCTGATCCAGGACCGGCCGAGTGCGGACATTGCCCAGGTCGTCCACGCCGTCCTTGCTGAAGTGGAGCGCAGCGGCACGGCCATCCTGGCGGAAGGGATCGAAACACAAGAGCACCTCCTGACAGCCCTGGCGATGGGCGCCAGCCTCGGCCAGGGGTGGCTGTTCGGGCGGCCGGGCCCATTGCCCGTCACCACTTCGCTCGCAGGGCCCGGGCTGCCCATCTCGGCCGGCGCCAAGCCCCCCGCCCAAGGGGCCACTCCTTTCGACATCATGAGCCAGGGGCGTCCGGTGCGGCGGGGAAGCAAGGCCGTCCTGCTGATGATGTCCAATCATCTCGAAAGACAAGCCAAGGCAATCGGAGAGGCGCCGGTTGTCATGAGCACCTTCCAGGAAAGCGGGCGCTTCTCGACGCGGCTCAAGAAACGATACTCGCTGCTGGCCGAGTCGTCGGCCCTGGTCGTCGCATTCGGAAGGGGAATCGAATCGACGCCGGCCCCCGACGTGCGGGGCACCGATCTGTCACCCGACGACCCGCTCTCTGACGAATGGGTTGTCGCTGTAATCGGGGCCCACTTTGCAGCGAGCTTCGCAGCCCGGGACCTGGGGGACAAGTGGTGCCCTGACCTGGAGCGGCGCTTCGATTAACTGTCTGTCCTACGACCGCTCATTGGTGGAGCGAGTCACCTCCACGCTGTTGGCGAAAACGATGGCCGTCCCGGGGGATCGCGTCAGAGATCCCTGACCAGGAGCCGTCAGCCCGCCCGATGATCTCATGGAGGATTCGCCGTCCCCGGCGACACCCACGCCTGGAGCGCAGGCGTAGGGAGGAGAGGGCCGAAAAGATGGGGGCCGGGAAGAGTGGGGGGCGGGCCGGGTCGAGGCCCCCCATTCCACCTTGTCCCCCCCGGGCTTCCCCCCGAAAGCCCGTCCCCAACGTCCCCGGCTGCCCAGGCCGTCCACCACCGTGCCGGCTGAGCTTCCCGAGCCCGCCGTGCCCCCCACCTGAGCCTCCCGGGCCCGTCCCCCAGTTGGGCTTCGCTCAGGAGTCCGTTCCGCTGACTCAGGTCACCCGAATCCGGCAACGGAGCGTCACCCGGTTACGCTCTGTGGCCGGCCTAGGCTACTGAGTGTAGCCGAACTTTCTGGCAAGAAAACCCATAAAGGGGTTTTAGTGGAGACTTGGGCGCATTAGGTCTCGGCCCCTTGTAGCTCGGCCCCGACGCCGTGGCCTAGGAGGCTGCTGAAGAACGGGCTCTTCAGCGACCGCCAATCTGATTCTGGACGGTCAAGAGAGCGGTCGATGCCCGAATGAAGGCTTGTTGGAAGAAGGCGCGCTGAAATTGATGTGGCTCAGGCGGTGGCCCAACCCGCCTCGGCTCTCCACACCAGCCCCAGCCGCAGCATCCGGACTAAGTTCTCCGCGGCTGCCTTGGTCCAGATTTGTTCGCGCACTTTGGCACGGCCTCGATAGCGGGCCTTCCTTCCGCCGTTGCGAACAACGCGATAAATGACACGCTCGACGGTCGGACGCTTGCCGTTGTAGATCACTTTGAACTCATCCGTTTTCTGTTGGGCGCGGGCCTCGGCGAGCAGCTTCTCATGAGGCCCGACACGGACCCGCCGTCCGATATGCGCGTCGGTCGATGTCGTGCATTGCTGACGCAGCGGACAACAAGCGCATGTCTCTGCGGGAAAGCGAAACTCCACTGAACCGTCTTTCTTCGAGGCGATGGTCGCGGTCGTCACCCCAGCAGGACAGGTCGCGATCTTCGCATCGAGGTCGATCTGGAACGCGCTCTTGGGAAACCCGCCCCGTGTGTTCTTGTCGCGTTGCGTCTTGATGACGGTGCTCGCACCGGCTTCTTGCAAGGTCTTCAAGTTCGCGCCCGAACCGTAGGCAGTGTCGGCGACCACCGTGACCTCGGCATGGTCTTGATCGAGCTCAGGCAACAGCTCCCTTGAGAGCTCCGCTTCGTGGGTGCTTCCGGGCGCGACTTCGATCTCGGTGACCAGCTCGGTTTCGGGATCGACCGCAACGTGGGCCTGGTAGCCGTCGAAGTGGCGGTTCTTGGACTTGCGGCCGTGGCGGGCATCGGGGTCGACGACCGAGATAACCCGGTCTTTGGCCACGCCTTTGCGGATGCGAAAGTTGCCGTCGTCATCTTGGTAGACGTCCTGGCCGGCAACCGTCGCGAGCAGCTCGGCCGCGTCTGCGACCTCACCCGAAAGCTCCTTGCCCTCCAATGCCCCGAGCGCGGCCAGGGCGTCGCGCACGAGCTCGTCGACAAGCATCGAGCGAGAGGGCTCGTCGTCCCAGTCGATCGCCGGCTTGCCGCGGTAGGCGTAGTCGTCGCGGCTAAGCGCGGACTCGATCGCCGCCTTGGTGGCGGGATTCGCCTTGGTCAGCAGCATGAGCACGCGGCGAAGGGCGCCCTTGATGAGCGACACGGTGTCCTGGGTCTGCACCGCGCTCAGCACCGGGGTCGAATCGAGCACCCGGACGCCACGCGTGGTGAGCAGACCGGCTTCGGTCGCGACCTGCTTGAAGCGCTCGAAGATCCTGCGCGGCTCGGCCGACGTGCGCAGCCGCTCACGGAAATAGGTAAGGACGGTGGGGTGGAAGCCCTCGTCTTGCAGCGACAGTCCGAGGGCGACCTTCCAGCCGATGTCGCGCCGCATCCGGTCGACGCTCTCGCGGTCCGATGTGCCCTCGAGCGACTGCAACAGCATGACCTTGGCGACAAGCGACGGCGGCACCGAGTGGCGGCCGCGCGCCCGGTCAAAGAGGTCGGCGAAGTCCCGGTCCGAGAACAGCTTGTCGCCGAGCACGGCGAGCTTGCGGTGGATCGAGTCCTCGGGAACCAGATGTCCGCAAAGCTGATCTGCGTCCAACAACTCCGTCTGATGGTCGGCCGTGCCCAGCATCCGCGCCTCCCGGGAAGTGAATGACCTCGATGTCATTCAACTGAAGACGCGCGCTGATCGCGAGCCTTTCCGGCGAGAAAATCAGCAGGCTCCTAGAGCCTGTCTCCGGAGCGCTCCGTCGGGAGAGCCATCGCCCCCGGCCGTCCGTGGCACAGCTTGTACTTCTTCCCGCTGCCACAGGGACAGGGCGCATTGCGGGGGATCTTCTCCGACACCGCCTGTTGAATTTCGATCACGCCGTCCTCCGGCGCGCCGGCCCCGGGGTCCGCGGCGCCGCCATCCCCGTCCGGGCCCACGTTCATCTGAGTCATCGGCACGGCGCGCCGCTCCTCTCGCAGCCTGGTGGGTTCGGAGGCGCGCCGCTCCTCCTCCTGTACCGTCTCGATGTGGAAGATGTAACGGGCGAAATCTTCCTTGATCGCAAACTGCATCCGCCCGAACATCTCGAAGCCCTCGCGTTGGTACTCGACGAGCGGATCGCGCTGAGCCATGGCGCGCAGGCCGATGCCCTCCTGCAGGTAGTCCATCTCGTAGAGGTGATCACGCCACCGATTGTCGATGACCGAGAGCAGAACCAAACGTTCGATCTCACGCAGCCGATCGGTTCCCAACTCGCTCTCGCGCGCTTTGTAGGTGTCGACGGCTTCGGCCAAGAACGACTCGACCACCTCGTCGTATGTCACGGTTTCGGGGTCGAAGTCCCCGGCCGACAACTTCGAGGGATGAATCTCGTGAATGCGGGAGATCAATTGCTCCCAGTCCCAATCCTCGGGTGGAAGATCTGGATTTGCGTTCTCCGACACAGCCGATTCGATGACGTCGGTGATGAGCTCGAGAGTCTGGTCGTGCAGGTCTTCGCCCAACAGAATCCGTCGACGTTCTGCATAGATGATCTGGCGCTGCTTATCCATGACCTCGTCGTACTTCAGGACGTTCTTGCGGATCTCGAAGTTCATCCCCTCGACCTGTGTCTGCGCGCGCTCGATGGCCTTGGAAACCATCTTGGCCTCAATGGGCACATCCTCCGGAATCTTGAGCTTGTCCATCATTCCCGCTATCCGGTCGGACGCAAAGAGACGCATGAGATCGTCCTCGAGCGAAAGATAGAACCGGCTCTCTCCGGGGTCACCTTGACGCCCCGAACGGCCGCGTAGCTGATTGTCGATGCGCCGAGACTCGTGACGTTCGGTTCCGAGAACGTAGAGACCACCCGCTTCGAGGACCTTCTCCCGCTCGGCCGCGCATTGTTCCCTGAACTTCTCGTACAGCGCCGTGTACTGCGCCTCGTACGCCAAACGATCCTCGTCCGAGTAGCCATCCAGCAGGTACACGTCATTGTCCCACCCCGCTATCGCCATCTCCTGGCGGGCCATTCCCTCTGGGTTGCCTCCGAGGATGATGTCGACGCCTCGGCCGGCCATGTTGGTGGCGACGGTTATAGCTCCAAGGCGGCCAGCCTGGGAAACGATAGACGCTTCCTTCTCGTGATGCTTTGCATTCAAGACTGTGTGAGGCACACCCCGCTTCGCCAGGATGCGCGACAGATGTTCGGATTTCTCGATGGAGACAGTACCGATCAATACGGGCTGCCCCTTCTCGTATCGTTCGGCGAGGTCGTCCGAGACGGCCGACCACTTCGAGTCGAGTGACTTGTAGATCAGATCCTGCTCGTCGGCCCGAACCATGGGCCGGTTGGTTGGGATCTGTGCCACTTCCAGCTTGTAGATATGGCCGAACTCCGCCGCCTCGGTTTGGGCAGTGCCCGTCATACCGGCAAGCTTCTCGTACATACGAAAGAAGTTTTGCAGCGTGATGGTGGCAAGAGTCTGGTTCTCCTGCTTGATGGCGACGCCTTCTTTTGCCTCGATTGCCTGATGGAGTCCCTCGGAATAACGGCGGCCGGGAAGTATGCGGCCCGTGAATTCATCCACGATGAGCACCTCACCGGACTTCACCATGTACTCGTCGTCGCGTTTGTAGAGCTCCTTGGCCTTGAGAGCGGCGGCCAGATGGTGGACCATGTCGACATTGACGTGGTCGTAGAGATTGTCGACTCCGAGGATCTCCTCGACACGCGATACGCCCTCTTCGGTGACGGCGACAGTGTGTTTCTTCTCGTCCACCTCGTAATGCTCGTCCCGCCGGAGACGGGGCGCGATGCCGGCGAACTGCTTGTACCACTTCGTGCTCTCCTGAACTGCTCCCGAGATGATCAGAGGGGTCCTCGCCTCGTCGACCAGGATCGAGTCGACCTCGTCGACGATCGCGTAATAGTGGCCTCGCTGGGTCATGTCGGCGATATCGGTGATCATGTTGTTGCGGAGATAGTCGAAGCCGAACTCGTTGTTGGTGCCGTAGGTGACATCAGCCTCGTAAGCGGGCTTCCGCTGCAAAGGCGACATCTCGCCCTGGATGATGCCGGTCTCCAGCCCCAGGTAACGGTAGATCTGGCCCATCCACTCGGAGTCGCGCTTGGCCAGGTAATCGTTGACGGTAACGACGTGGACGCCCTCTTCCCAGAGAGCATTCAGATAGACGGCAAGCGTTGCGGTAAGGGTTTTTCCCTCACCTGTTTTCATCTCGGCGATCCATCCGCGATGAAGGGCCGCACCGCCAACCAGCTGTACGTCGAAGTGCCGTTGCCCGATTGCGCGGTCGGCAGCCTCCCTTGTAGCG
The DNA here is from genome assembly GCA_013817045.1 of Actinomycetota bacterium. Lineage (GTDB taxonomy): Bacteria > Actinomycetota > CADDZG01 > CADDZG01 > WHSQ01 > JACDDL01. Next base: position 5,837 of record JACDDL010000156.1, read on the forward strand.
GCGAAGGCCTCGGGGAGGAGATCGTCGAGGTCGGCGCCACGATCCAGTCGCTCCTTGAGCTCACCGGTCTTCGCCCGCAAGGCGGCGTCGTCGAGAGCGCGAAATTCCTGCTCCAGCGCGTTCACCGGTGCGACGACGGCCGACAGCGCCTTTAGCTTCTTGCCTTCTCCTGCGGAAAGGATCTTTTTGAGCATCGCTTCATTATGAACGTCGTTTGGGCCAAACGTCATACCCCAGGCCACCGGGCAGAGAGCCCGCACCGAGGCACCGGCGAGGGCTTGCAACCGAAGGGGGCTGGGAACATCGTCGCCTCCCGGCATCTCCGTCTCCCCTCCCCATCTGTGGATGTCACACCCGTCGTTTACATAGAGCCGATGGGTGCACGGGTTGGCAACCGAAGGCTTGGGGCCGCTCAGTTCCTGGGAGCTGGGGCCTGCGCCGGGTGCGGGTCCAGGGGGGCAGTCCTGTGCACAGGCTGCCGGTCGCGACTGGCGCGTCCGCTGCAGGACGCCCCGGTTCCCGGCGTAAAGCAGGTGTTGGCGCCATGGGACTACGCAGGGGCAGCGCGGAGCCTGATCCTGACGCTCAAGCTGAGAGGCAGGCGATCGGCCGCCGAACCGTTGGCGGATGCGATGACCAAGGAGGCGCTTGCCCGGGGCTTGGAGGGCTCTGCGATCGCCTGGGTCCCCGGGCATCGCGCCGACACGCGCTTGCGGGGCTACGACCATGCCGAAGTCCTCGCCGCAGAGGTCGGCGCGCGCCTCGGCCTCCCGGCTCTTCGCCTACTCCGGAGGGCGGGACCTCGGCGCGCCGACCAGACGGCCCTGGGCAGAGAGGACCGGTGGGAGAACCTCGAGGGCGCCTTCCTCGCTCGGAATTGCCGGGCCGGGGTGGTGGTCGTCGACGACCTGGTGACCACGGGCGCCACCGCAGGTGCCTGCAGTGAGGCTCTCCGGAACGCCGGCGCCCAAACGGTCGAGTTGCTGGCCGCCTGCCGAGCGTGATCGGTTCAGGCGGTTCGTCGCGACCGCTAGTAGTGGTTCGTCGCGCAAGTAGCGCCTGCACCGAGAGCGTCCCGGCGCGCCGAGGGCAAGGCGCGAGGAGTCGAGCGTACCTGGAGGTACGTGAGCGACGAGACACGCAGCCATCGGCGATGCAGGGGCGCTCGAATGCGTCGG
>JACDDL010000157.1 GCA_013817045.1 Actinomycetota bacterium
GCCATTTGCGGTCCGAGGAAGCATGCCTCAGCCGCCTCGTCTCGCGGCGGATGTCGTGCCAACTGCCCACACCCGAAACCGGGGGATCGTTGAACTCTTGGACTACAGAAGGAGCGTTTCCGATGCCAAAAGCGAGCCGCCAGTAGGCGTGATGGTGATGCGTCCTACAGGTGCAAGGGTTGCTAGTCGCCGCAAAGCCGAAGCGCGGTCTGATGATCCCGTCGGCGTGCAGACGCCATTCGCTGATGTATCGATACCACCCGGCCGCCATCTCGCTGACGACGAAGAGCTGTTCATTGCGAATGAAGAAGGCTACTCCTCGGAAGTTCCCCCGATCTGTGTCCGCGTCGAGCAGCGTCCTGGCCGGCGTAGGACAGGCGCGGTACCCAAGAACCACGTCGTCACCGTCGGCCTCGAAACACGCCTCCTCGTCCTGCCAGTCCCGGTAGGTCGGTCCACAACCGTGCCGGCGACCTCCCCCCGAGTACTCGACGTTGAGGATGGGAACGTGGGCACGTTGGAGCACTCGTCGCCCTTGGTAGTCGACCTTCATCAACTCCACTCCGGACCCGTTCGTGCCGGACGATTGGAGGGGTCTCACCACGTCGAAGCCCCATAACTCCTCTCCCTCTTTTGTGACGGTCACGCGCACCTTCCCAGACCGGCCCGGTCGGGAGCACCTATCGACCGGTCGAACCCCGCAATCGTCATCAGAAGCGCGGGCTGCTGCCTCCGGGTGGTGATCGACCGCGCCCCTCGCCAGATCGACTCCCACGAATCGGTGCCGAAGGTCGCTTCTCTCTGAGTAGAGCCCCACGTTCAGGATCCGTTCTATCGTCCCGTCGGCAAGGGTCGCATTGGCCAGCGGAGGCATCGGTCGATAGGGGGTGAGCGCCCCAGATTGGATCGGCTCTCCGAGCGCGGAGTCTTGCTTCAGGACGGCGATGGCTTCCTCGAACTCCTCCTGGGTGGGGAGAGGCTGAATCGTCGAATCCGTAAACGTGACCGAGCCCAGGTCGTCAGGGTCGCCCGCCGCCAACAGCGTCCGCTGGTTGGTGTAATCGTAGACGGCGGCCTTGAAGCGGACCGGCTGGTCGCCGTCGTCATCCTCGGTCTGAAACGACAACAGCCGGTGCTTGGTGCCATCCAGCTCTTGTCTCAATTCTCGCTGCTGCAGAAGCGACTGAGGATTGTCCGCTATGGCATGTGGCCTCGCCTCGAGTGGCTCGATCCTGACCCTTAACCCGTCGCCCTCGAGAATCTCAGTCGCCATGTGTCCCCCCTCTTGGTCGAGTCATGCTGCGCGCCCGGATCTCGAAAGAGTGGATTTGACGGCAGCTTCTCTAGCTTCATGGCTCAGGCCCTCCTATGCGGATAATCTGCAGATCTTCCACAGTCCCATCAACGGAGGCCGCCATTTGAAGCTGCCGAGGTTCACTATTCTGGCACCCATGGTACTCGGTCGGATCTTCCACCGGCCGTGGCCACACGTCATACGGGTCCGGAGTGGCAGACTGAGATCTCATGCCGAAACCCCTGGGTGCCTCTGGAGCGAAAGAACGCATAGTGCAGGTCGCTGCAGATCTCATCCACGTTCGGGGGGTTGCCGGCACTTCGATTGATGAGATCTTGGAGGCGAGCGAAACTGGGAAGAGCCAGTTTTATCATTACTTCGAGAACAAGAACTCTCTCGTGCACGAGGTTCTCGACTACCAATTCAAGCGGTACATTGCTGCTCAAAAGCCCTTTATCGAGGAGCTGACGACCTGGAAGGGGATCCGCTCGTGGCTGGATGAGCTCGTTTCCCAATACGAGGAACGAAACTTGTTAGGTGGGTGTCCAGTCGGATCATTGGCAGCCGAGGTGGCGGATCGAGATGAAAGCCTTCGAAGGGAAGTGGCTGCTGCCTTCCGAGAGTGGGAGGGTTACCTTGCTAGAGGCCTGGGAGTCCTGAAGGAACGTGGTCATCTTCGCACCAACACCAACTGCTCTGAGTTAGCGGAATCGACTATGGCGATGATCCAGGGCGGGTACCTCCTGGCGAACACGAAGAAGGACGTTGGCCCGATGCAGCGTGCGCTTGATGCTGCGTATGCGTTCCTGCGCAGCTTCAGATAGTGGAGCGAACGATTCCGGTCTGTACTAATTGGTACAATCGGTGTAAGGTTTGACAGTCTGCTGTGCAGCGTCCACATCAAGCATGCACTAAGGCTCGTTCTCGAGAAGGGGGAACTCATGCCCGATCCAGGGGTCTTCGAGGTAGTCCTCAAAGGGCTGGCGGCCGGAGTCGTGGGCACCGCCGCTATGACACTCTCTGAGAAACTCGAGCAAGTGAAAACCGGCCGAGAAGACAGCATGGTCACGACCGAAGTAGGGGCTATCTTGACCAAGCCGCGACTCAAGACCGGCGCGCAGGCTGCAAAACTTGGGCAAGTGGTGCACTGGGCGCACGGGATTACCTGGGGAGCGATTCGGGGTCTCCTCGGATTGACTCCTCTCAATGCCTTTGCAGCATCGGCAATCCATTACGTCAGCCTGTGGACGAGTGACGCGCTGCTGTACCGGACCCTGAAGATCGAGCCTCTCCCGAACAAGTGGGGGAAGAAGGCGCTGCTGACGGATCTGTTCCACAAGCTTGTTCTATCCGGAGTTACCAGTGCAGTCTTCCTGCTGTTGATCGGGTCCTAGGATTGGCCAACCTCTGCGCATTCGCCCTTAACTGTTCACTCAAACCATCGCCCGCTTCCTCCAGCTCCGAGTTGCTCCTGCGCCAGGTCTTAGATGAACTAGCTACCCAAATCCCTCGGTAGTGACCAGAAGAGCACGAGTTTAACGAGCATCGGCGGCTCCAGCCGCGCATAGAGGCGAAGCCGACCGGCGAAATGTCGTTATGTCCCCAGAATGTTGATGGCGTCGAAGCCAAAGCCAATGCCGAAAAGGGCCCGACAGATCGGGCTTGTCGTTCGGTGGGTGTTGAGTCCTTCAGCCGCCCGGCAACGGAAGCGACTGCAGGCGCGCCAGCGCGGCAACGAAACGCTCGATCAACGGATAACGGCGTTGCAACCTGAGCACGAGGCGACGCCCGGTACGGACGAGCAAGGCCGGGACGTTGAGGTTGAGGTAGCGAAGCCTCTTAGCCCGCATGTCCTCTGCATCGAGTGATCCCAGAAGCTGCGTCCAGCGAGTCAGGTTGTGCAGCCACGCCCAGTTGGCCATGAAGCCGTGCTTCCTCAAGACATCGAGCCCGAAGTTCTCCTTGAGCTCCGAGGCGAACGTGGTTGGGATGACCGAGGACAAGATCATGGGCCGAGTCGGAATGTCCCTCGGAACTGTGCGATCTTTTCTGGGTACCCTTCGAAAACGCGGCCTCGTGCTGACGGGACCGACGAACGGTGCAACTGAGGCACGTTGGGGGTTCCCCATCGACGCCTCTCGTTTGACTACGGCGGGCAAAGAGGCGTTGAAGGGATAGACGGCTCGACCCCCCACGCCAGGTCCGCCCCGAGATAACCGCGTGGGGCGAAGACGAGGCCAAGCGATTTCTCTTCGCAGTCAGAGACGATCCCCTCTACGTCCTCTATGTACTTGCGATTACCACGGGGCTGCGCCGGGGCGATCTGTTGGGGCTCACCTGGGGCTCGGACGACCTGGCCGGGCCCGGCTGTTCGTCGGCCAGAGCCTCGTGGTGGTCAACTACTCGCTCGAGCTGTCGTCCCCCAAGAGCCGCCGGTCGCGCCGCTCGGTGGCAGGTGGCACTCGATGAGGGTACCGTGGCCGCACTCGCAGAGCACCGATCCCGACCCAAACAGGCTGAGCATGTGCACACTGGCTTACGTAGCGACTCCGGGCTGGTGTTCACCCCCACCGACGGCTCGCCGGTTCGCCCCCACAGCGTGTCGCAGGGCTTTGACCGCCGCATCAAGCGCCTGGGTCTGCCCCGCATCCGCTTTCACAACCTTCGCCACACCAGCGCCGCCACCTAGTCACGGTGAATGTTCGCAACACCAGTGAGAACCCGGTCTATGACTGCATCATTTCCTGGGCCCGACCCTTAGCCGCGGACGAGCGCCCCAGGAGTCCGCGGCGGCTGTTGTTCGAGCAAGATCGTCGCTTCCTGGGAATCGAGTGCCCGCTCAAACAAGTGCCCCTGCCCAACTCGGCAGCCAAGATCAATCAGTCGGGCGCGTTGTCCTGCGGATTCGATCCCCTCGGCTACGACCTCTAGCCTCAGGCTCTGCCCCAAGGCAAGGATGGCCTCCACTACTTCAGCGCCCTCATCGTTGAACTCAAGCCCCGCGATGAAAGACCGGTCGACCTTGAGCCCGTCGATCGGCAACTTGCGCAGGGTCATGAGCGACGATTGACCGGTGCCGAAGTCGTCCATGACTGTGTCGACCCCAAGAGCGTGACAACGCTCAAGCTGCCTGGTCGAAAAGGTGTAGTCGTCGATGATTACCCGTTCCGTGATCTCGAGCTGCAACGCTGACCCGGCGATCCCGCTGTCTTGCAGAGCGACCGCGATCTGGTCGGCAAAGTCACGCTGCATGAACTGGTGGTTTGACACGTTGACACTGACTCGAATGGACGCGTCGAGCGCAGTCCATGCCTTGGCTTGCCGACAGGCTGAAGTCAGAATCCTCCAGCTCAGCGGAGTGATGGCGCCGGTCTGCTCGGCGGCTTCTATGAACGACTCTGCGTCGAGGATGCCTCGTTCCGGGTGTCGCCACCGAAGCAGCGCCTCGAACCCGGTGACGTGCCCGTCGACGAGGTCCACGATGGGCTGATACCGCACGATGAACTCGGAGCGTTCCACCCCTCCCTGCAACTCGCTGTGCAAGCGCAGTCCCTCAACCGCTTTCTGGTGCATGCTGCGCTCGAAGATCTCGAAGTTGCCGGGTCCGCGAGCCTTGGCTCGATACATGGCTATGTCGGCGTGCCTGAGCGCCTCCTCGCCGTCGAGGTGCTGCCCGTCTGGCAGGACGATGCCGATGCTCGCAGTTGTATAAACGCTCTGGTCGCCGACCTGGATCGGATGGGCAATCTCCTCCTGGATCCGAAGTGTGGCGGTGAGCACTGCCTGGGAGTCAGCGACGCCGTCGAGAAGCACCGCGAACTCATCGCCACCCAGTCGAGCACACAGATCATTGCGGCGCAGACAGTCCTTCATGCGGCCCGCCACGATGGTGAGAAGCCTGTCCCCGGCGTCGTGCCCAAGGCTGTCGTTGACGGACTTGAAGCGGTCTAGATCGACAAACAGGACGACGACCTGATAGTCGCCCTCTAGCCTCTTCTCCCGACTGAGAGCGGTCTTCAAGTGCTCCAGGAACAGCGTTCGGTTGCCAAGGCCGGTGAGGCCATCATGGAAGGCCTGATAACGGAGCTCGTGCGCGGCGGTGAGGTCGGTAATGGACCCGGCAAGACGGACCGGGCGCTCGTGGTCATACACGGCAGCGCCCCGCACGAGCACGGGTATGTAAGACCCATCGGCGTGGCGGAGACGATGCTCGTGCTTCACGCGATCGGTCTCTCCTCGCAGGTGTCTTTCCACCTCGGCATCAAACGAAGAGACGTCCCTTGGGTGAACCCGGCCGATCCAGTGACCCATCGAGCTTACCGGCGGCTCAGACATCCTTTCCGTGGCCAGTCCGAGCATGTCATCCCAGCGCGCTGAAGTATACAGGTGCCCGGTATTCAGATCGAGGTCCCAGAGCACGTCGTTCGCGCCGCGCGAGGCCAGGGCGTATCGTTCTTCACTCGAGCGCAGCTCGTTCTCAGCCTTCTTTCGTGAGGTAATGTCAAGCAAGGTTGCGAGTTCGGCCTTCTCACCTTGCCATGTCATTGCGCCGATGTGCATCTCGACCACTACTTGAGCGCCATCCGGCCGCAACACATCGAGCTCGGCGACTTGGCCCCTCGTAGCCAGCGGGAGTCTGAAGGGATGCCCGAGGAGGGCGCCGGAGTCCTGCCCGAGCAGAGTTTCTGCTGCGGGGTTTGCAAAGCGCACCATCCCGGCCCCATCCACCACCACCATCCCGTCGATCGTCGCAATAAGGGCCGCGCGAAAGTCCGAGTCGGACCGCTGGTCGCCAAGAGGTGAGACATTCGAAGAGCCAACTGAGCTAGTCAACGGATGCGTCCGATTCATGACGCTTTGCAGTTGTAATCAGAGCTCTGTCCAGGATCGTTTCTCGGCGTCTCCGACACTTATCGCATCCGATCCTCCCCGTTGGTCGACGCCGGTTCGTCATCATGTGGTCAGGCTCCCCAAATGTGTTGGAAGAGCACGGGTTGCCTCGGCGGAAGCCTCTCATAACTAGTCATGGCGAGCCTTGATCCTGGGCCTCTATCACCACTCCAGCGAGCCATTTTGGTACTCGATCATGGGGAGCGATCTGGTTAACCGAAGTGATCATGTTTACTCAATCGGCACCGGAAACCAGCTCTTGAGGCCAGACTGCCCTCACTGGCGACCATTCGTCCTGAGCGGGGAAGCACGAGAATTAGTCAAGAGTTGTGGACGGAACTTGATCACGGGGCGTCTTCTCGTGGTCCTGACCCTCCACCAACTTGCCGTTCACGAATTTTGCACTCTCACGGATCAAAGCGACGAGTCTCGCGTCCCTTTATCTTGCGCTACCTCCCCTTGGGCGGCCTCGATGAGCTTGAAAGGCAAGCCGATCATCGGTCGCGTCACTCGTCTTTCTGCGGGGGGAGGCGGCGGCACAAAGATCGGTGCACTGGTCCTTTAGCGGCAATCAACCCGTGCTGGGGCTTCGACTTGAGCCCTCACCGCCTTCTTAGCCGGACATGCTCCCAGCTGTTGCAGAACAGCAACCAAACCAAGCAAATCCCTTACCGACTCGCGAAACTCGCGAAACCCCACAATCAGGTGATGTGTCTCATAACCCGGAGGTCGTAGGTTCAAATCCTACCCCTGCAACCACAAGGCACCTGGGCGAAGTTCTGATCGAAGAATTTGTCG
>JACDDL010000025.1 GCA_013817045.1 Actinomycetota bacterium
AGCGCGCCGAACCAATCCAGATGGAACGCTCCCAAGGCGCCGGAGAAAACGGGGTGATACCAGAAGGGCCCGAGAGCCGGCCAGAAGGGCGCCTCACCAAAGCCGAAGCCAAGAAGAAGTTCAGGGATCTGAGATCTGAGGCTTACAAGGCGATCGAGACTCGAGATCTCAACCTTGTTCGGCACGTTTACACCACCGATGGCCCTCTCCTCCCCCGCGTACTTAGACAAGTGCGCGCTCTTATCCGAGATGATGTAGTGGCCAAGAGCCGTGCACGTCTGCTTCACTTGAAGGTCCTTGTCCACACTCCTGAAGGGATCGAGATTCGTTCTAAGACCCGCTTTTTTCCCTGCTTCACAGACGCAACCGGACGCGATGTCACGGTCGATCGAAGTATCTTCGAAGAAATAGCTAAATGGACACTCCAAAAACAACGCCGCGCCTGGCGCATTCACGATCACGTCCAAAACAGTTACCAACCGCTAGACGGTAAGTATGCTTCTTGCCCGTAGGGCAACCGAGTCCCTCTTTGTTGTCCTCCTTAGTGTTTCACTTGTCACTTCAACCGACATGGCGGCTGCGGACCCTAGCAGGGGTCGAATTCATAGAACCGATCTTGCAGCTGGGGTAGTGGCCGAAGCAAAAATGCAATACGAGGTTCCCCCAGAGCAATTGCCGACGCCGGAAAGCACCGCTGTGTCCAGCATTGGGACCGTAACCTGGTCCGAGGAAGCCACGAGCGATGACTTGACCCGTGGCCTCGACCCTGCGGCTGGTTATGTTGCTCCTGCTTATGTTCCTCCTCCTAACTGTCGCAGTGTTTACTTTCAGGCCCTCCTTACTCCCGGCTATCTCACCGGCACCGACTGTGTTCTGCCCCCGGACCCCTCCTCTCCCGCGGCCCCAGCGGCCTCACCGGGCGGCGAAACGACAGCCGCCGCGCCTACCCCTTCTCCCGAAGAGCTCGCCTTGATTGCTGCTGACAAGGCCATGGCCCTTGCGCCCGCACCGGTGATCCAGGTGGCTCCGGAACAGATCGGCCTCACCGGGCTCGATTCGTTCTTCTGGCTCGCCGATGCCCCCGGTCCGATCACAGCCACGGCGGGAGTCTCCGGTCTCACCGTTACCGCAGAGGCCCGACCGGCCGAGTACGTCTGGGATTTCGGAGACGGACAGGAGAAGGTGACCACCGAGCCCGGGCGACCCTGGACGAAGACATCGGAGGGCAGCATCTCCCACCTGTACGAAACCAAGGGCTCCTATGACCTCGGCGTCGAGATTATCTGGAGGGCGCGTTGGCGGGCCGACGACGGTGCGTGGCAGCAACTCGGTGCTTTCTCGAGTTCGTCCAGCGAGCCCTACCCCGTGAAGGAGGTTGTCACCGTTCTGGTCTCGACCGAGCGGTAACGCAGTTGGTTCTTGAACAGGAACGACGGCTCGGACGGCCTCTGCAACGAACACGGTGACGAACGTAGACAAGCTGTGCAGGGCTAACCTGTGTCCGAAACCCAGCCGAGAGGGGTGGTGACCGTGGAATCAGGGCGCTATGAAGATTGGGTCGAGCGCTACATAAAGGCCTGGAACTCGAATGCTCCGCAGGACATTGCGGCTCTCTTCACCGAGGATGGGCGGTACCAGACGGAGCCGTACGCCGAGCCATGGCGGGGCCGCGACGACATCGTCCAGGGATGGCTCGACATCAAAGACGAGCCCGGTCAAACCGATTTCAGCTATCGAGTCATTGCGACCGAGGGCGACCTCGGGGTCGTCAAAGGAGAGACCACGTACAAGGACCCGCCGGCCAAGTACAGCAACCTTTGGGAGATCAGGCTCGATGCCGGTGGGCGCTGCACCGCGTTCGTCGAGTGGTGGATGAAACAGCCCTAAACATTACAGAGCGAGCGGCCGGTAGCGCCCTCGGAAATTCACAAGCGGGTCATCGAGCTCTGCCGTCTCTATGCGTTCGATCTCGCCCCATACAAGTTGGCTATAGCCGGCGGGGGATGCCTTGGAGTAACGGCAGAAGGCGCGGTTTGGGTTGCCGGCAAGGACAGGCCCCCATTCCGATTCCTCAGCGGCGAGGCCCGCAAACATTCCTCCAGGACTTGGCCGGAGTCCCGCAAAAGTCTCGGCCAGGATCCGATCCTTCGACTCCAGGACGTGCACCACGAACGCTCCGCTGCTCTGAATCGCGTCCCATAACCCGGTGAGATCGTTCATCAACCCAACGATCGTCGACGGTTCTCCCACCATCACCGATGAAACGGTAAGCCCAGCCGGGTCCTCGAGACTTCCCGCGGTCCACACGGTCACGCCGGACGCGAGCCGACCACGAAAGCGCCTTACGGGCGACCTTGACTCGGCGGAGTCGGCAAAGGGATCGCTGCCTCCAATGCTCATCCGATGTGGTTTCTCTCGGAAGCCGACCGGTCCCGCCGATCTACCGGTCGACTTCCTCGGCTAATGACCGAGCACATCGCCGAAACTCCTGCCGATCTGTGGAGCTGGTAATGCAGGAGCCGAAGCGCCGAAAATCGTCCTGATTCTCGGTAAGGAAGACGCCGATTCTGACGGTGAGAAACACTGCGATGGCGACTGCCAGCAACCCTGTTAGCAACCCGGCAAGGGCTTGGCCTCGATTGGTCGCTTCACCCCGGGAGGCACGCCTCATTCCGATGATTCCCAAGATGATGGCGATCAGCCCCACAACGGCCGCGATCGGAAACAAAACAATGAGGATCGCCAAGACCAGGCTCACCACCCCAAAAACCAGAGCGGCGACACCGATGCCGTTGCGGGCACGGCTTTCGGTGCGATAGTCCTGCGGCGGGCCCGACTGAGTCTGGCGATCGTCACCCGCTGTGCCGGCCAACCCTGTGCCTCCCTTTGGTGCGGGACTTGATTTTCATTTCCAGTAGAAACGACAGAGTGCCTTTGGTCAAGCGAGATGAAGCTGATGTCCAAGCACGACCCGGTACATTGACCAGACGGCGGCCGCTCAAGCCCTCACATGAGAGAGCAACCGATGGCAACCGTGATAGGGAGCTTAGAGTTATCTCGTCATCGTAGATTTAGGCAGAGGCGGACATGACTCGCACGGTATTGGTAACCGGTGGAACCGGAACCTTGGGCAATGTGGTGACCCGGCGCTTCGTGGAAGACGGACACCGGGTAGCGGTTACCCGTCGCGCTCCGGAAGAGATCGAAGGTCTGTCGGACCTAACCGACCGGTTGACGCTCGTCGAAGCCGACGTCACCGACGAGGCCTCCGTTCAGGCGGCCGTTGATAACGTTGCCGGCCGGCTTGGCCCCATCGAAGTGCTCGCCCACCTAGTCGGCGGCTGGAAAGGCGGCGAGCCGGTTCAGGAGCACTCCCTCGAGACATGGGACCGCATGCTGGGACTCAACCTCCGATCCGCCTTCCTGTGCAGTCGTGCCGTGCTGCCCGCAATGCAACAAGGTGGGTGGGGCCGAATCGTGCTGGTCTCGGCGCGTACCGCCCGCAGCGGTCGCTCGGGGCAGGCCGGCTATGCGGTGGCCAAGGCTGGAGTTGCCGTCCTGGCGGAAACCATCGCCGAAGAGAACAGGGGAAGTGACATCACGGCCAACGTTGTGGCGCCTTCGGTCATCGACACACCCGCGAACCGAAACTCGATGCCCGGTGCGGTCCCGAGCACTTGGGTGCCACCTGCTGACCTGGCGGCAAGCGTGACGTTTCTGGCATCCGAGGAGGCCGGGCAGCTCAGGGGCGCATGGCTGCCGGTGTTTGGCTCTGCCTGACCGCGGAGATCACTCCGGTGCTGGAGAAGGGGGAACGAGGCCCCAGATGGTTGCCGTGGAGCCCGAACCCTTGTCATTGATGGGGCCACCCACAAGGATGTAAGCGCCGATCGGCGGCAGTTGCCCAAGCCGGGTCAGATTCTCGAGGTCTATGCGATGTCGACGGAGAAGCAGGCTCGATGCTCGGTAGTTGGTATCGGTTCCGGGGTCCGGGCCAAACGTGTCGGTTCCAAGTGCACCACGCCGGTCAAGGCGCTGAGTCCGGAGGAGCCACCGAACTGATCTGAGGCTGAACCCCGGCTGGTGCAGGTTGCCTTCCGAGTCGAAGTTGAAGTAGGCGGGCGTCCCCCACTTGCGGTCCCATCCCGTCCAGGCGATGACGGCTGCACCACGAGGGATCCGGCCGTAGCGCGCTTCGAATGCCTTGAGATCGGCAATCGTCACCTCGTAATCTGGGTTCTCAGCCTTCGCCCTCACATCGACCACGACTGCAGGCAGATAGAGGTCGCGCGGCGAGAGGTCGTCCGCGCACGCGGCGCCTTTGCGGAAATGACATGGGGCGGCCCAGTGCGTTCCCGTGTGTTCACCTTCCTTGACGTACTGCAGATAGAACCCGTCCTCTGGAACCGTGAAGCTTGTTGTCAAGGTGAACTTAGGATCGCCGGGGAAACCAGAGGTGCGCTTGGGGTTGTTCTCGTGTGCCAGGTTAACCAGGTGCAGCTTGTCCAGAGCAGATTTGCCTCGATCGACCCGCACGGACGGTGCGGTCGCCCCGGCACTCAGAACCAGCGAATAGAGAAACGCAATCCCGAGCAATGCGGCCACGATGACGTTCTTCTTATTCATCTCGCCTCCTAGCGTTTGATGGCTGCCCTGGCCGGGACGCCCCGCCTTGTATCCATTCTTCCCGAGGTGCACAATAGCCTGAGGCTGCCGTCCACATGAGGCCTTCACGAGCCTCGAGTTGGGAGGCTGCGGTTTTGGGCGCCCAGCCGATGGAAAGCAATGAAAGGAAGCCTCGACTACAAGGAGGAGCACCCGCCATGGGGCAACGCGACAACAGCCCGGAAAAAAGGAACAAAGGAAAGCAACGACGCGTCGTCAAGGCATCCCTCGATAAGAATGAGCGTCGTGACAGGCCGAAGGATTCCGACCGAACGACAAAGGCCGAGAACAGGGATCGCGAGCAGAGAGAAAGCGGGCGCGACGATAATCGACGGAACAGGCAGCCGCGCAACGAGAGGTCGCAAGGTTCGAGCTTTCCCTGGGTGGCCGTCATTCTCATCTTGATCGTCATAGCCGTCGCGGTGTACTTCCTCTTCCTTCGGTAGTTGCACCGCTATTCCGGGGAGACCCAATCCAAGACGGGTTGAACCCGGGAGACGACGCTTGCCGACAAGACATGTGGTGACTCAGCTACCGCTTTTCGATCGATGCGAGGAGTGAGTACGTCGTGACACCATGTTGAGCCAAATCCGGTCTCCCTCAGACGGGGCAACTCCCTGATTCAGCCTTTCACCGCAGGAAGACGATTCAACCACTCCCCGCTATCCGGGACATGCCGACTTCCTCTCTCCGAAACCCCAGCCCGTCATAGAAGCCTGCTGCACTATCGGTGAACAGGCCAACATGACCCGGCACCTTCTTCATTAGGCGGGAAACCATTTCCCGCCCGATCCCACGCCGGCGCCAGACGCTCTGCGTCCATACGTCTATCAAATAGGCATTGCAGACGCCGTCGGCCAAGAGACGGGCGGTCCCCACAACCTGATCATCATGCCAGGCAAATACGGTGAACTGGCTGGCGCTGAACGACTCCTCCAACTCGCCGGGTGTTCGTCCATTATCAAATTCATCGGACGCCAGGTCGTCCTTCAGCCTGGTCCAATCAACCGAAGCGCCCTCCTCCCAGTATGAAATCTCAGAGCGTAGCCCGTCCACACTCCCGATGCTAGCGTGATGAGCGGCATGGGTGCTACCAAATAGAGATTCCCCGTAGACTGGAACCGTGGCAACTGGAAGCGCCTGCGTGTCCGCCCAGCCGCCGCTGGAACATCAATACTTCAAGGGTTTCACCACGGACTGGTTTGCCTCGTTACCGCATTGAAAAAGTGGAGGGCCACACGTTTGAGCGTAGATGAGCTTACCGACGAAAAACCTTCACGGCTTCAGCGCCTTGCCCAGCGGGCGCTCATTGCCATAGGGGACCGGTTCAATATGTTCTTGCTGCAAGGCATCCACGCGCGCCCGAGGATCGATCATCGTATGTTCATGGACAGAACCTTTTGGCTTACCACCCTGGATTACGTGAGAAACACAACGGCGGAGCTGCTAAGCCGCGAGATCCATGAGCGAGACATCCAGGGCGCTGTCGCCGAGGTTGGCGTCTACCAGGCCAACTTTGCTTCGCTCTTGAATCATCACTTCTCAGAAAGGACCCTGTATTTGTTCGATACCTTCGAGGGCTTCGATCCACGCGATGTCCACTTCGACAGGAGCCAGGGGTGGACGTCGGTTCCCCAGGACTTCGATGGCACCTCGATAGCAGCCGTGATGAGTAAACTTCCTTACCCCGACAAGGTGAAGATACGAGCGGGATGGTTCCCCGAATCGGCCAAGGGCTGCGAAGACGAAACGTTTTGTCTGGTCAGTATTGACGTTGACCTGTACCAGCCCATACTTGCGGCTCTAAGGTGGTTCTACCCGCGCCTGAGTCCAGGAGGTTACCTGCTTGTGCACGACTACAACAACGACGAGTACATGGGCGTGAAGCACGCGCTGCGTGAGTTCGGCAAGGAAACGGGCGTGACCTGGTCCCTGCTTCCAGATCGGCGCGGCTCGGCTGTCATTACCAAGGGGAACAGCAACGCCCTCTCTCAAGGAGAGATGTGACCAATGACTAGCAGATTCACCGAGCTTGTGGTGGATTGCTCAGATCCCGGACGACTTGCCGAATTCTGGGGGGCGGTCTTCGACTACAAGTCGATCAAGGAAGGCGACAACGGAATCTTTATCGAGGGTCCGGAAGGATCGGGTCCCGGTCTTCTCTTCCTTCGGGTCCCTGAATCGAAGGAAGCCAAGAACAGGCTCCACATCGATGTCAGTCCGCGGGACCGAGAGCAAGAGGAAGAGGTGGCGCGGATTCTCGAGCTCGGTGCAAGGACAGTTGACATAGGCCAGGGGGAGCAGAGCTGGGTCGTCATGGCCGACCCCGAGGGCAACGAGTTCTGTGTGCTACGCACGAAAAGACCATGACCGATTCCACTAGTCAGCTCGTGCTTCCCCCGTTGCTCCTCCTTGACGTCGACGGAGTGCTCGCCCCCTTCCAGGGCGATGTCCTCAGCATGAGCCGTGTGGGAGGTGAGGGTTTCCGTCGTGTCGACCTGGACCCCCAAATTGGGTTGAGGGAAACCTTCCTCTGGGTCTCCGACGCCAACAATGAGCGACTCAGCAAACTGGGCGACTCCTTTGAGATTGTCTGGGCGACGGGTTGGGCGGACAGCGCGAACCGCGTCATCGGTCCGCTGCACGCCCTGAAGGAGCTACCGGTGGTAGAGCTGGACTGGACCTTCGAGACACCGACTTGGAAGCTTCCCTCGATCGAATCCTTCGTGCCCGACAATCGCCCCTGTGTATGGGTTGACGATGACCTCGGGGAGGACGCCGAACGATGGGCGGAGCAACGCCGGGCACCCACCCTTCTCGTGCGGTGCGAGCCCCACATTGGTCTGACAGACCAGCTGACCGAGCGATGTCTCGAATGGGTCGCAGGACTCAGCCGAGATACCTGATAGTCACTGTTTCCTCAAGCGGGCCCCGTCGTAACGGGTTTGATCCAGTCCCGGACGATCTGCCGCGCGCTTCCCGAAACGATTCCCGCAACAGCAAGCCAGGCGACCTTTTTGGCAGTCGATGCCTGCTGGTGAACCTTGGGCACGTCCTCGCCTGTAAAGCTTCGCCAGACGTAGGTCACCAAGCGAGTCGCAAGCTTGGCCGCCATAACGCCTCCCACGGCAGCGAGAACCATCTGGGTACCCGTGGGTTCCTCTGGTATCGATCCATCCGGCTGCGGCAGTTCCTCGCCCATGTGCCCACCTTCCTGTCGATCCAGCAACACGCTAAACCCTCCCCCCGCGGGCTGCCAGTCATCCAACGACGCTACGCGTCCTCCGGGGTGTTCGCCTTTCTGGAGTCCTGGTCGGATTCGCTGTCGCCTGTTTGCTGAGGAAGCGCAGGCTCGGGCGAAACGATCGGGTCCGGAGTAGCTCCCGGGTCGACGACGGCCTCGGGAGAGGCAATGACGTCGGGGGCTCCTCCAGCGTGCCCGGCTGGATGCTCCGAGGACCCGGTGGGGCCGGCGTCTGCCATCGGCTCGGAGGGCCCGGCCTCGTCGTCGGACATCTCGGAGACCGCCTCCTGGCCGTTGCCGCCCATCGCCTCGGGCATCAGCCCTGGTTCGGCCTCCTCCACCACGACGACGGTCTCTTCGACAACCAGAGTCGAATCAGCACCCGTGGTCGGTTGGGCACCGGCATCGAATACTCCCTGTGACCCGCGCTGCCCCTTGCGCCACAGGTAAAGGAGGCCGCCACCGGCCACAAGGATCGCAGTGGAGGCGGTGATGGCCCGTGGATTTCTCCCCCTGCCACGATCACTCTTTCGTTTTGCGTCGTTCCCTGTCTGCTTCAGCACCGCCGCTGTGGCGATGGCGGCCAGAATGGCCTTGGGGTTCAATGGCATGATCTCTTCTCCTCCCGATAGTGGCTACTGCGGTTCCTACCCAAACGACGTTCAAAGGATGCGGGATGCCTCCAGGCGCCGAACTGATCGAGCTATCAGCAAAACTCTGGGAGATGGTATGGGACCCACCGCAGGGGAGTAGTAAGTTCGGGGAGGGGCGAGCAGTCTAATGGACCCAAGGGCCGCTCGGCGGCTTCAAGGCTGGTTGGACAGGCAACCTGACTCGAGGGGGGACGTCATCATGGGGGCGACAGAAACCGCCGTCGGTGGGGGTTACAAGACTCCTGCAGAAGAGGAGCACCTGACTCCTGCAGAACAACGGTTCGAGAAGGCCCGCCGTACCACGGGCCTGGTGGTCGGACCGCTTCTGTTCTTGATCGTCTACTTCGCCCCCCTCGGCCTCGAGCGCCCCCAGCAGAGCCTGGCGGCCATCTTCTTGATGGTGATCGTCCTATGGATGACCGAAGCCATACCCATTCCCATCACCGCTGTGCTCGGACTCGTCCTGACGGTGTTGCTGGGAGTCGCATCCGGCGACACCATTTTTCCGTTGTTCTCCGACGGAACCATCTTTCTGTTCATAGGCGGCTTCATCATCGCCCAGGCCATGATGGTTCACGGGATCGACAGGCGCTTCGCCTACAAGGTCTTGTCGATTCCGAAAGTCGCCGGGTCCACTTATCGCACGATAATTGCATTTGGCGCCATCGCAGCCCTTCTTTCGGCTTTCGTGTCGAACACCGCCACCACCGCAATGCTGTTTCCCATCGGACTCGGGATCATGAACGCGTTGGCCGGTTTGGTCCACGACCAGTCAGACGAAGACACCGGCCGTTCCAGGCTGCGCTTCGGTACGGCTTTGATGCTCATGATTGCCTACGGCGCCAGCGTTGGGGGCTTATTGACGCCGATCGGCAGCCCTCCCAATTTGATAGGACGGGAGTTCATCGAGAAAGAGCTCGACACGACAATCTCGTTCTTCGACTGGGTCTTGACCGCAGGTCCGATCGTCTTTGTGATGTTCATCGCGCTCTGCATCGTGCTCATCGCTATGAACCGACCGGAGGTCAGGAAAATCGAGGGCGCCGAGCAATACGTGGCCGAGGAGCGAAGCAAGCTAGGCAAGCTGAGTCCCGGTGAACGCAACACCCTCATCGCCTTTGCGGTGGCCGTCACGCTCTGGATCCTGCCCGGCTGGTGGGTCTCGTTGCCGGTGACACTTCAGATATCTACATCACCATGACGGAGCGTTTGCCGGAGGAGGTCGTGGCGATCGTTGCGGCCTCATTGCTCTTCGTCCTTCCAATAAACTGGAAGGAGCGCCGCTTCACGCTTAACTGGAGCGACGCAGTGAAGATCGATTGGGGAACAATCCTTTTGTTCGGCTGTGGGATCGCACTCGGCACGCTGCTCGACGAGACCGGACTCGCCACGGTCGTCGGCAAAGGCATGGCCGACACCCTGGGAGTCACCAGCATTGTGGTGATCACCGCCCTGGCTACCTTGATTGCGATCGTCATATCCGAGACTGCCAGCAATACGGCAAGCGTCGCCATCATCGTCCCGATCGTCCTCCCCATAGCAAGCGCGGCAGGGCTCGGGGCGCAGGCTTTGATCCCCGCCTTCGCAGCGGTCTTCGGCGCTTCGTACGGCTTCATGCTGCCCGTATCCACGCCGCCCAACGCAATCGTGTACGGCAGCGGGATGGTGCCGCTTACAAAGATGATCCGGTCGGGGTTCGTGTTCGACGTCATCGGATTGGCGCTCATCACTATCGGCGTCAGCGTGATGGCAAGAGTCGTAGGTCTCGTGTAAATAGAAGGCGTTTTACAAGTGCGGCCGAGATGTCGCCCTGCTAGCCCACCCTTGACGTCGTTGCCCCTTCCGGATACGCTCCGTACTCAGGCAGAAGCAATGCGTCGGTAAGATCAGAGGGGGTTGGCGGTATGAGGCGAATCAGGACCGGCTTCGGCGTCAAGGCCATCTACGTAGGATTGATGGTTGCGTTGCTTGGGGCCACCGCTGTCCGGCCGGCGCTGGCAGGGCCGTCCTGGTCCCAGATCATGAAAACCTTCAAGCCTGGTTGGGACCCGAACAGCGCCAACGTGTGCATACGCGGGGACATCTCTTGCGTGGAGGCGGTTGTGGCCGAGATGAAGCGGCGCAACAAACCCCTGATGGACAGTTGCGACCACAACGCCGTGTTCTCCCTGCTCTACCTACGGACAACTGAGGAATACCTGCGGACGGTAAAGAGCAACCCCAACTACTTCAGCAACACGCCCTTTGTAAATCACGAGGACGCCCTGTTCGCTCTCTATTACTTCAGAGCTTTCGACAACTACAAGGCGGGGCGAATGAGCAAGGTCCCGTCTGCATGGAAGATCGCCTTTGAGTCCGCCCGCGACGGAAGCACCACCGGCGGAGGGGATCTCCTTCTCGGGGTTAGCGCCCATATCCAACGTGACCTGCCCTATGTGCTGGATTCGATAGGCGCTCCAAGACAGCCCAACGGCAAGGATGATCATGACAAGGTAAACCAGATCCTCCAACGGGTGCAGAAGACAGCCATCGAGGAGGCGGCCCGGCGGCTTGATCCCACCATCGACGACACACAAATACAGGGCACCACCTTGGATGATGACGGTTTCTTGCAAATCGTGAAGAATTGGCGCGAGGAAGGATGGCAAAACGCCGTTCTACTTTCGACCCAGCGGGAGGTCACGACCAGCAAGATCGAGACAAACGCAACCGCGCAAGCAACAACCTTCGCGACAACCAACAGAGCCGACGCGACCGCCCGTGAGAAAAGAGATAGCTGGTGCGCGCTGCATCACGATGATCGCTGACCCTGAGCTGACCAAGGTCTAAGAGCTATAGTGCACCTTTGCGCAAGTCCCGGCGCCACAGAACGACCCTGCAGTGCCGCCCTGGACGC
Source organism: Actinomycetota bacterium (assembly GCA_013817045.1). Taxonomy (GTDB): domain Bacteria; phylum Actinomycetota; class CADDZG01; order CADDZG01; family WHSQ01; genus JACDDL01. The sequence continues at coordinate 11,459 of JACDDL010000025.1, forward strand.
TGGCGTTACTTCCGCGCAGGAGCAGTCTAGGCAAGGCGCAAATCCTGTTTCAGGAGCCAGGGCAGCAGCTCTGACGCCGGCATCGGGGCGGCATAGAAGTAGCCTTGGACGAAGTCACATCCGAGATCGCGCAGGAGCTCGCCCACTGCGGCGCTCTCGACCCCTTCCGCAATCACGTCCATGCGAAGGTTGTGAGCCAGGTCGATAGCGGAGCTCACGATGAAGGCGTCCCGTTCGTCTGTTGCCAGGTCGCGGATGAAAGACTGGTCGATCTTGATTGATCGGGCCGGTAGTCGCTTGAGATAGGACAGGGATGAGTACCCGGTGCCGAAGTCGTCGATGGTGAAAGCCACGCCTGCAGAGTCGAGTCTGCGGATCGCTTCGATGGCGCCCTCAGGGTTCGCCATGAAAGCGCTCTCGGTTATCTCCAACTCGAGGCGGCCGTGGGCAGATAGGGAAGAGCGTAAGGACTCATCTATCTTGGCGTGAAGGTTGCTGTCATGTAGCAGGTGCGCCGAAAGGTTTACCGCAAGGGTGATATCGACGCCCTCGGCGCGCCACAGCACATTGTCCGCCAGTGCCCGTTCCAGGACCCCCAGGGATAACTGTTTGATCAAGCCGGTGTTCTCTGCCAATGGGATGAATCGACCGGGGAGCAGGAGGCCTCGGTGCGGATGCCGCCACCGCACCAGGCTTTCGACCCCAACGACCTTGCCGGTGACCAGCGACACCTTTGGCTGGTAGTGGAGCACCAGCTCTTCGGAGTCGATCGCCCGGCCGAGCTCCGCAGCAAGCTCCAGCGCACTCAAACGTTCCTCGTCATGATAGGGCTCGTAGAATGCGTGACCGCCTCCTCGCCGCTTTACTCGATACATCGCGATATCCGCCCGTCGCAACAAGGCCGTTGCATCCGAGCCGTGCTGCGGAAAAAGCGATACCCCGATGCTCGCGTCGGGATTTAGCACAATGCCGCTGCAATCAACCGGCTCCCGTAACCTGTGCAACACCTTGCCGGCGACGCGGTCGGCTTCTGCCATGCCATCGATGCCGGGCAGAACGAGGGCGAACTCGTCCCCGCCCAGACGGGCCACGGTATCTGCTTTTCTGAGCGACCCTCCCAGTTGGCCGGCCACATGTTGGAGCAGCTGGTCCCCGACCTCATGGCCGAGGGTGTCGTTGACCACCTTAAAGTTATCCAGGTCGACTAGCAGCAGGCCGACAGACTCCTTGAGGCGCTGGGCGCTGTCCAGAGCTTGCTGCATTCGTCCCTCCATGAGCGCGCGGTTTGGCAGCCCGGTAAGGGGATCATGAAGGGCACGGTGCAACGCGACGTCGTTCGCCTGACGACGCTCGATTGCTATGGCCGCCAGGTCCAAGCCGCGCGGGATCAGATCAGGCTGAGCCTGCTCAAGGCGTTTGAGGCCCGGCCTGGGCATGACGAAAAAACCAAGCAGCCGGCCTCCCTTGTTAGAGCGAATGGGCACTTTGGCGAAGGACTTCTGCCGAAAACAGTCGATGAAAGAGTGCAGAACGCGGGGGGAGAACGATGTCTCGATCGCCCCATCCGGGCGCCCTATCGCTGCCAGCACGGTTGGAGCGCCGACATGCGCCGAAGTTCCCCCACGCGGCCCTTCGACGACCAGTGTTGTAGGCGGGGATTCACTGTTTAGAAGGGGCGCCTCGCGATCGGCAAGCGTTGCAACGCTAACCTCCTCTTCCCCGTACAGGGACATCAATTGTGCAAGCGCGCCCAGTATCTCCTCAAGAGATACATCCTGTGCGACGAGTTCGAGGATCCGGTTGTGCTCGAAAAGCAGTTCCTGAGCCGCGCGACGCTCGGTTGTGTCGACGATCGTGCCGGCGTTGCCGATGATCTTGCCCGCCTGATCGCGCAGAACACTCGCTCGAATCTCGACCCATCGGTAAACGCCGTCTGCGGTGCGATAGCGAGTCTCATGGTGGCAGTAATCGATGCCCTCCGAGACGACGCCCAGGAACAGAAGCACCGTCTCCTCGCGCTCGTCGGGGTGCACGTGATCGAGGAAGTTGGAGCCCAGCGTCTCTTCGACGCCGAATCCTGTGATGTCGGTCCATGCTTTGTTTAGATAGGTCCAGTTGCCGACGGGATCTGTCTCGAAGACGATCTCACTCAATTTGTCCAGCACGTCGGCGCGCCGGATGATCTGGTCCGCAGGTTCCATGTCCGCCCCCGCATTCTGCCTTTGCGTGGAAGTGATCGGTTCTGGACTGTCAGTAATTTCTAGGCCCATAAAGCTTCGGGAGTCTCACTTCCCGTAGCCGCTCCAACACATACAGTAACCCCAAAGGGAACGGGGCACAAGATGGGCCGCTCGCCCTACACTCCCTCCGGCAGCCTGAACCTGAGGAGAGGAGAAGAGACGAAAGCATGCGCATCTGTCTCATGATCGAAGGGCAGGAGGACGTGAGTTGGGACGAGTGGTCCGCCCTGGCTCGGGCCTGCGAAGACAACGGCCTGGAGGGCCTGTTTCGGTCCGACCACTACACGTCGGTCAGGGGTCAGATGTACAACGGGTCGCTGGACGCTTGGGCGACGCTGACGGCTCTGGGGGCGGTGACCGAACGCATCCGGCTGGGAACCTGCGTCTCACCGGCGAGCTTCCGACACCCTTCCGTCCTGGCCAAATGTGTCACCACTGCCGACCACGTGTCTGGTGGGCGTGTGGAGCTCGGCATGGGGGCCGGGTGGAGCGAGGTTGAGCATCTCGCCTACGGGTTTCCCTTCCACGACACGCGCACGCGAATGGAGATCCTGTCCGAACAAATCGAGATCGTCCACCGGCAATGGACCGAGGAGGTCTTCAGCTTCGAAGGCCGGCACTATTCACTAAGTGAGCTGCGCGCTCTGCACAAACCCGTGCAGCGACCGCACCCTCCCCTAATCGTGGGTGGCTCTGCAAAGCCGAAAACGGCCCGGCTTGCAGCGCTGTGGGCTGATGAGTACAACATTCTCACCCCGTCACCCGATGAATGCAGGGCCGCCAGAGAGCGACTCGAGATCGCCTGGTCCGACGCGGATCGGGACCCAGGCGAGCTGCGTTTGTCGGTGATGACCGGTTGCGTGGTGGGGGCGGACCGGACCGAGCTGCTCGAGCGCGTCGGGAGACGGCTCGACAAGACCGACGAATCAAACGACCCGGAGGGGTGGCTGAGGCAGGAAGCCGGCGGGCAAGTGGTGGGAACCGTGGACGAGGTCGGCACACACCTGACGGCCATGAAGGATGCCGGAGTCGACCGGGTCATGCTCCAGCACCTCGACCATTCGGACCTGGACATGGTCGCTTTGATCGGGCGGGAGTTGGTGCCGGCTCTGGCGTAGACGCCAGTCGCACTTGGCTACGAAGCACCCCTGTTAGGAGGTTACGTCCTTGCGGCTGAAGAGCACCGCCGTCAACGCAAGGAAGACCAAAATGTAGCCCGCATCCACGATCACACCGCGCGTGATCCCGTCCAGCGCAATCGGGGAGCGGAACAGGTCTGCAAACGCCAGCGCGTGATGGCTAAGTAGATACGGATGGATTATGCGCAGGGCGGGGAGCGCATCGAGGACCTCCATAACGATGTAGACGCCCACCGTCGCAGCGGTCGCCCCAGGGCCCGAGTCCGTCAGCGTCGAGAACAACAAGCCAACCGCAACCAGTCCAGCCATGCCCAACACGAGGTAGAGGCCGGCCCCCGCTACGCGCAGGAGGGCGGGACCCACCGCCAGCGTGGTGCCCGAAAGGGTGGGCAGGGGCCCGATGCCGTAAGCCAGCCCACCGACGGCAAGTCCGGTCAGGGCAACGATCGCGACCGCAGCAAACACCTGGGTCACTACCGATGCGTACTTGACCGCCAACAAGTGCAGCCGGCCGACAGGCCGAACCAGGAGATAACGAAGTGTCCCCGCCGAAGACTCGCCCGCGATCGCGTCGCCCGCAAGCAGTCCGGTGGCCAACGGGAGAAAGAACGGCTGGACCACAGAGAGCCCCACGAGGCTCGCAAAGACGCCGTTGATCTCCACGAGACGCAGGAAGGGCGGCCCCTCACCGGGTTCGGGCGGCTCGGAGGTCAATACGAGCGCCACCACGATGAGAGTGGGAATTGCAACGAAGGCCGTCGCCATGATCCAGGTCCTCCAGCGGCGCACCGCCTTGGCAATCTCTACCCGGTACATCGCGCCACGACGTCAGCCGGCATGCGGGGCCCATTCGTGGGAGTCCGGCTCCTCCGTGAGGGACAGGAAGGCGTCCTCGAGCCGTTCCTGCTCAGGTCTCACGGCGCCGACCCCAACTCCCCCTCCGACGAGCACGGCATTGACCTGCGCCGCGCTCACTTCTTTTGCTAAACGCACGCGCAGGCGCGCAGGCGCACCGGTCGAAGCTTCGACGGCGGCTTCGTCCTCCACCACGACCCCTTCGAGTGACCGCAGGATGCCGAGTGCGACCGCACCGTCGTCCACTTCGAAGACAACGCTTCCTGAGGCCTTGCGCAAGCCGGACGGCGGGCCGTCTGCTACCAGTCGGCCCGATGACAGCACCCCGACTCTGTCGCACATGGTTTCGACTTCGGAGAGCAAATGGCTCGAGACGAACACGGTCACCCCGTCGTCGGCGAGCCGCCGCAGAAGGCGACGGACCTCCCTCATGCCCTGTGGGTCGAGGCCGTTGGTTGGTTCGTCAAGGACCAGCAGCTCCGGCGCGCCGAGCAGCGCCCGCGCTATCCCGAGACGTTGTCGCATCCCGTGGCTGTAGGCCTTGACGTGCTTGCGGCCCGCGTCTTCCAGGTCGACCATCTTCAGGACCTCGTCAATCTGCGCCAATCGCGCGGTGCGATCGTCGGGCGGCCCTGCGGCGCGGGCGAAGAGCTCGAGATTGCGCCGGCCGGAAAGATAGTCCCAGAAGGCCGGCTCTTCGACGACCGCTCCCACGAGCCTTAGCGGACCGTCGGAGCGGACCGTCGTGAACACGGGGACGTCACAAACCTCGACGGAGCCCGACGTCGGGAACACGAGTCCGAGGGCAATCCTTATGGTGGTCGATTTGCCTGCGCCGTTGGGCCCGAGGAATCCATAGAGCTCACCGCGTTCCACGATCAGGTTGAGATCGTCGACGACGACCTGGTCGCCGTAGTGCTTGGTGAGATTGCGGGTGGCGAGAACGCTCAAGGGAGCTTGTCTGCGACCGCCCCAAGCGTCTCGAGGTCAACGGCGCCCGTCACGACCCAGCTTTCATCCCCGTCCCCTGCCAGCATCGCCGAGAACAGCGTCCCCTCGAAGGGCAGATAGTTGCGGAGAGCTGCGGGGGGATCTTCGGTCAGTACTGCCGTCACAGCGGTCCATCCGCGTCCGAAGCGCCGGATCGGTGGGCCGCTGCCGAGCCATTCGTCATCCTCGAGCCGTTTGCCGGAGAGTCCCGGGTGTCCGGCCAGCCATCTCTCATTCCATCCTTTGCGGAGCCAGTCTCCGATCCGCCCCGCGTTCATGGATGAAGGCAGATGCTCTCTGAGCCAGGTCCGCACCTCGGCGGACCGAAGCTCCAGACCGTGGGGGCGGACCATTTGGCCGGCACTCTTGCCGGATTGGGATGCACCCGGCCCCCACCCGGCTGTGGGAGACGTCCGGGGGGTGACCTCTTCCACGCGAACTCCCGGGGGCGCCTCGAACTTGAACATGGACGGATCGATCGCCTCGAAGCTGACGTCGCTGAATCCGGCCGAGATGGCGGGCGCAGTCGCCCGGTGTGGGTAGACCTCCATCCGCAGCGGCACCTTCATGGCGGCGTCGATCGCAAGCTCGAATCTTCCGATCAGAGTGCCCGGGTCCCCCGGCGTCACAACGAGGATGTAGGCGTCCCGGCCGGCGACGGTCTGCGGCTCGCCGACCGTGATCTCGGTCCCTTTGAACTCGGCGAGGAGGTCCCTGAAGGCCGAGACGATGTCGTAGGTGGGCAGGCCCATCACCCAGTTGCGCAACAGACGCTCGTCCTGTGGGGAAAGCTCCGGGTAGCGGTTCTGCTTCTCCATCCACATCGGGATCCGGTAGTGGCGGGCCGCCATCTTCTCCGAGTCCCAGGTCCACGCCTGCGTTCCGTCACTTATGAAGGCTCGCTCGGAGGCAGCCCTCAGCTCGGCCACCCGGGTGCCGTCTTCCGAGAGCCAAATGCGCAGCTCGCGATCTCCGGCCGGCAGGTTCGAAAGGCCCTCGCCTGCGCCCTCCAGCTCGGGAAGGGCAGGCAATCCGAGGTCGAAGTGAGTGTGGAAGTCACCCGACATCGGCGGAGGATCGTCCAATGAACGAGCCATGGAAACCAACAAACTGGACGGCTCGAACGGAGAGAGAGTAGGCGCCGACATGGCCTGCCCTGCAATCCCCGAAAGGGCACCGGCTAAGACCAGAGTGACCAGAAGTGCGGGAAATCGCCAGGTTCGCCTTGGCAAGAGCGTCATGGACCTTTACTAACACCTTGCAGGGACAAAAACGAAGTTATGCAGCAGGGTCACCTTTTCGCGCTGATCTGCCGATACCCATACCAGAGCCGCGCCCAAGCACGTCGATCAAAGGAAAGGGAGCATGAACTCGGCACTGTTGGTGTTCATCGTGGTCATCGTCGCACTCGTCCTGCTTGCGCTGCTGGTCTATTCCACGACGGGGAGGCGCCGTTCGGATGCCCTCCGACAGCACTACGGCCCCGAATACGACCATGCCCTACAAAACAGCAATGGGAAGGTAGACGCAGAGTTTAAACTGCTGGCGCGCTCGAAGCGCAGGGAAGAGCTCGACATACAGCCTCTCGATGAAGAGGCGCGCAAGCGCTACAACACCGCATGGACCGTGGCAAAGGCGGACTTCGTCGACGACCCGGATCGGGCGATTGCCACGGCGGATGAGCTGGTGAACGAGGTCATGCGCGAACGCGGCTATCCCATCGACGGCTTCGAGCAGCAGGCCGCCGACGTCTCCGTCGGGCATCCGGACGTCGTCAGCCAATACCGGTCCGCCCACGCAATCGCAGTCGCAAGAGGCAACGGCGAGGCGAGCACCGAAGAATCACGTCAGGCGATGATCCACTACCGGGCAATGTTCGAGGAGCTGATTCGGAGCGCCTGAGACCCTCACCTGTCTTGCCCCCTTTTTGGCCTTGACTCCGGCATGGGGTCTTTCGTGGTCGGAAATGTGCACTCAGACGCGCTTTTCGACCTGAGTTCGGCCGGCAGATCGTTCCCGAGCAGTTCGGTTACCCGGCGCGCCGTGACTTGATCCCGGAACGCAGGAGACGCGCTCCGGCAATTGCCAGGACGATACCAAACACCTTCTGCAGCACGTCGTCCGGCGTCACCAGCGCGAGACGCGCCCCGAAAAAGGAGCCGGCCACCCCTCCCGCTCCGACCATCAGTCCTACCCTTACCGAGAGGTAACCGCTCCGACGGTGTGCCAGCACGCCCGCCACGGCCGTTGGGATGATGACGAGCAGCGACGTTCCCTCGGCGAGCTGCTGTCCGAGGCCGAGCACCAGCACCATGAACGGCACCATCACGATTCCCCCGCCCACGCCGAGCAGGGCCGAGAGGATGCCGGTGACGATGCCGACGACAAGGATGCCTAGTCCCCCCAGAACCATCATGGGAGCAGCAACACCACCGCAACCACGATCATCGCCGCGCCGAACACCGCCTGCAGGGCCCCTTCGCTCAGACGCGCCATGATCCGAGCGCCCACCGGCGCTCCCACCAGAGAACCGATCGCCAGAAGGGCCGCCAACCAGTAGCCTGCCTGGCCCTCAACCGTGAAGACGGCGGCCCCGACCAGGGCTATGGGCAGGATCGCAAGCAAAGAGGTGGCGTGCGCCTCGTGCTCCGACAGCCCGGCGAACGCCACCAGCAAGGGCACCATGAAAATACCGCCGCCCACGCCGAGGAGCCCGCTTGCCACTCCTCCGACGAGGCCGATCAATGGAAGCGCCCATTTCCCGCCTGCGCCGCTCATTGCCACAAGGTACTCAATGGCCGCGCGAACGCGGTGGGGCAGGCCCTCATAGCCGTCGGCGCGCCGAGATGGGGAGTGGCGGCCCGACCGGCTCGACCCGCACGCGTGCGTCGACGATGATCGCTCCCTCGGGGGTCACCATCACTGGGTTGCAGTCCAACTCCACCACCGCGGGATGGTTTTCGGCCATCGCCCCGATGCGAAGCAGCACGTCCTCGAGCCCCGCCACGTCCGCCTTCGGCGCGCCTCTGTAACCGTCCAACAAAGGCCAGGTTGCCAGAGACCGGACCATGGTTGCAGCGTCGAGATCGCTCAACGGAGCGAGACGCACCTCGACATCGTTCAGCAGCTCGACTGCAACGCCGCCTGCCCCACAGGCGACGACCGGTCCAAACAACGGATCGTGGACTACCCCGACGAGCATCTCGACACCATCTGGGACCATTCGTTGAATAAGCCATGACTCGACCTCATGGCCGGCGCGCCGGACCGAGGCCGCCATGTCGGCGGCCGCTCGGCGGACTTCGGACGAGCCGCTCAGGTCAAGCCGGACCGCCCCGGCCTCGGTCTTGTGGACGAGCTCCGGCGCCACGGCTTTGAGCACGACCTGCCCTCCGAGCTCGGCCGCCGCAGACCCGGCATCCTCGGCGGTCCCTGCGCGCCGCCAAACCGGCATCGAAAGTCCGTAGCAGGACAACAGCTGTGCAACATCATCGGGTGCCAGCCAACGCGACCCTGCGCCCAGGGCGGTGGCTATGAGTGCCTCCGCCTCGTCTCGCCGGATGTCCGGATAGCCGGGAAACCGGCCCTCCGGTGTGGCGCGCCAGATCCCGTACCCCACCGAGCGAGCAAGGGCTCGCGCGGCATCCTCCGGAAAGGCGTACGAAGGGATCTTTACATCACCGCCCTGCAGCTCCTTCGGGACGCCGCGCGCGGACATGAACACCGTCAACAACGGGAGAGAGCGCGTCATGTCACCCGCCGCGTCGCAGATGGCGCGGGCAACGTCGGCAGCGAGCGTCACGAGTGGAGGGATGAAGATGACGATGACTGCATCAACAGAAGGGTCACAAGCAACCACCTCGATGGCGCGCCGGTAATCTGCGCCCGTGGCGCTTGCGATCATATCGACCGGGTTGGTGAGCGACGCTTCGGCGGGGAGAAACTCAGACAGCTCGG
>JACDDL010000158.1 GCA_013817045.1 Actinomycetota bacterium
ACACGGAAGTTGCCGACCAGGAGATCGTCCTCCACTATGCCCTTGCGCTTCTTCACGGGGCCGGACTTACGGGGCGTCGAGACTCTCGGATCGGGTCACTTCTGTTCAAGGGCGGCACCGCGCTTCGCAAGTGCATCTTCGGAAGCACCGGGCGCTTCTCGCAGGACATCGATTTCGACGCCGTCGAGCAAAACGGGTTCGAGTCAGAAGTGAAAGAGCACTTAGCGATGCCAACCCATACTTCGAGATTCGTTTCACGATTGATGATTTCCGCTACTCGCAGGATGGCAACTTCAGCGCAAGCATCGGCTACGAGCATCCAGTCGGCCGCGGCCGCTTCGAACTCCAGATTAGTTACCGGCGCGCGGGCATTCTTGAGCCGCGCTCTCTAGAACTCCAGACTCAGCCGTACTTCCGCCAGGTCGAGTGTGGCCTTCCCGAGCTCTTCGGCCTTGATCCTTACGAGATGATCGGCGAGAAGATCATGGCGTGCAATCGTCGACTCGGCGGATCGGGCAAAGATGTCTACGACCTCTACCTGTGGTCCCAGCGGCCGTTTTCTCATGATCTCGTGCGCCGGCTCGCCGTCCTCAAGTGCTGGACAGATCGGAGGCGAAACCGCCCCTTTGTCCCCGAGGAGTTCCTCGACGCACTCGTGCCCGCTAACTTCCGTTGGACGGACCTGCGGGGTTTGATACCTCGGGGTCTCGAGAGCGATAAGGAGAGGATCTGTTCGACCGCGCGGTCACGACTCCAGTTCTTGACCGACTGCACGGACGACGAACGAGCCCTCCTCGCCGATCACACCGCACACCGTGAGCAATCCCTATTTGAGCGGCTTTGTGAGGAAGCTCGCTCGTCTGCCGCTACGGTTCCTCGCTAGGGCTTTCAAATCTGCCAACCGAACCTACCCATTCACGATGTGCTGCCGTCCATTTAGGCGAACTCTGGCCGAGCGCTCCGCTCTGTCGCGGATGTACGAGTGCTAGAAGGCGAACGCGTGAGCCGAGCACAGGAACCTCTTTTTCCGTGCCATAGGACGATTGATCAAGAGGGTCGAGGGCAAGGCACTGCAGAGGTTCGTTCCCCAGGGTAATGACGAGTTCGGGAGATGCCTCTTCAAACTCTCGTCTCAGTGACTCCTTACGGTCATCCGGGAGGTTCATGACCTTGCCAACCCGCCGACGTAACTTGGCCGCGGGGACAATGCGCTCATCAACGAGGGAAGCGTAGCTCTTGGAGATGCGATTGAGTTGGCCATCGTTAGCGAGGTACGATTGCACGAGATCGGTGATCCAACACTCTTCTCGACCTATTCCCAGAGGTTTCTAAATACAAGCCGGCCACAACGACGCCAGAGGCTCCATTGTGTTGACGCTCTGCGGGTTCTAGGTACCCAGCTTCGGACGGCACGACTTTTGCGACCGCTGAGACTCTTTCGTCAGCGTCCTCGCCAGTCCAGAACGGCTCCGGCTCGTTGTCCACCGCAAAGGCCGGCCAAAGGTTGCCCTTCGGGTCCGCTCCCTTGAGAAGTTCCGGAACGCCTCTCTTTCCCGGGGCGTCCTCGGGCCTTTCTTCTGTTGCCACCCAGCTGGGAAAGGTGCCGTCCGGGTCCACGTCGAAGCTCTTGCGTGGACAGACTTCGCGGTCGGGTGCGGACCCGCGACCCTGCCCGCCGCCCTTTCCAGCACTCACGCACCGACCCGAAGCAATCCACGGCGCGAAGGGAGACACAGTGAGCAAGAAGATCGTCACCATCGAATTCGAGGTGTCCGCCGGCGACGTCTCCGCTCTAGAAGAAATGCAGCGCGATGGCGCGCTTGGCGACTTGGCCGAGTGCGTGGCGACCTTGAAGGGCAGGCGCGTAGTGAACGTCATCTTCAGCGACTGACCTAGACGCGAAAGGAGCCCGGCCGAAGCCGGGCTCCGAACGTGCCGGGTGGGAGGGTTACCCGGCGGCCGCCGCAGGGGCCCGGGAACTTGTTCGGTCAACGCCCGATACGGCCCGTTTCGTAAGTCCACATGGCGATCTCGACACGATTCCGCGCATTCAGCTTTCGCATGAGACTGGCCACATGTGTCTTCACGGTACTGATGCTGATGAACAGTTCATTGGAGATCTCTTCATTGGTCCGCCCCTTCGCCACCGCGAGCAGAATCTCTTCCTCTCGGTCGGTCAAGAGCTCGACAGGTTGCAGCGGCGGCTCGCTTGCGGGAGTGCGAGCAAAAGTGGAGAGCAGCCGAGCTGTGATGCTCGGAGCGATGAGTGCGTCACCCTCGGCGGCAGCATGGACCGCCTGATAGAGCAGGTCGGGTCCTGCGTCCTTTAACAGGAACCCACGAGCGCCCGCCTTGAGGGCTCCATGGACATACTCATCCAAGTCGAAGGTTGTTATCACCACCACTGCAAGTGGGTCCTCGACCTCAGGTCCGGCGACCTGACGTGTTGCCTCGATGCCGTCTAGCTCAGGCATGCGGATGTCGAAGAGGCATACATCGGGGCGTAGCTCCCGCGCCAGGGCCACTGCCTCCCGGCCATCCGCGGCTTCCCCTACGATCTCTATATCCGGATGCGCCTCGAGGATCATGACGAGCCCGGCGCGCACGATGTCCTGATCGTCCGCTATCAGCACACGGATGCTCACGCCTTCAAGCCCTTGCCGGAAGCACGACATCGACCATCCAACCTCCGCCGGCGGCCGGTCCGGCCCGGAAGCTTCCGCCGAGCAGCCGCGCTCGCTCGGCAATGCCGACTAGGCCGTAACCAAAAGGACCTTGCGCGGCCGGTTCACCGTCATCGCGAACGAGGAGCCGCACCTCTTCCCCCTCGATAACGACATCGACGGTGATTCGGGTCGCGTTTCGAGCATGTCGGATGGCGTTCGTGACTGACTCCTGAGCGATGCGATAGAGAGCAGCTCCCACGGCGGGTCTAAGTTGATCGACATCGTCGGGAAGTTGCACGGCCACCATCGGCCGGCCATCCGTCTGACGGGCCAGGCGCGCGATGTCACCCACCCCCGCCTGGGGGGCGAGGTCCGGCTCGCCCCCTTCACGCAGGACACCGACCATCACGCGCATCTCCTTGAGCGCGTGCGAGGCGGTTTCCTCGATTGTCTTGAGAGCCGTCGCAGCGCGCGCTGGTTCGGACCCCACCATGGCCCTTCCGGCCTGAGCTTGGATAGCGATAGCAGAAACGTAGTGGCCCACGACATCATGAAGTTCACGAGCAAGCTGATGCCGTTGTCGGAGCTTCGCCTGCTCGATGTCGCGGGCCCGAGCATTGGCATGGAAGCGGATGGACGCGCCTAGGGCGGCTGAGAAAAGGAAGAAACCAAATCCAGCCACCACCTCGCCCGCCTCGGTGGGGTCCGCGATATGCGTGACAACTAGCCAGGCCAAGATGACCCCGAGCCCCGTCCCCGCTTCGCGGCCCGAACCCCAGCGGAAGAGCGAATACGGCAGGACGAGCACTCCCGCGATGCTCCACAGCAATCCGTTCTCGATGGTTGCGAGGATCCTCACCACGTCGAACGCCGTGAGGATGCCGAACGCGGCCACGACCGTCGCGAAGGGATGGGTACGTCGCCATAGCAGCGTGAGCAACACTGCGACGGTGACAACGACCGCCACCGGACGCCATACGAGGGGTATCGAGAACGCGCTCGGTAAGCTTGCCTCCGATCCACTGAGGCCTTCGCGGAACAGTGCTTCCAGCACCGACCATGCCAGCAGCACCCCGAGGAGCGCCCAGTCACGCCATACCCGCACGGGAGGCCGGTCGGGGCGCGGCTCCCCCCATAGGGCCTGCAGGACGTTTCTCAACATGGCTTCAGCTTAGAGAAGCCGAGGCCGCTGTCGATCGGCCGAAAGCATGAGATCCGCGTAGTCCTCCGGTCCAGGACAAGTCGAGCCTGCCGGCCGATGTGCCCGCCGAGACGCTCCGTCATCGTGAGGTCATCGTCGATCTATCACGAAGGAGCAGACATGACTGCCGGAACCATGTTCGAAGCGTCAAAAGTGAACGTGAGGACCAAGATGGGAGGCCATATGAGCGCGTCTGCAGTAGATCCGATTCTCCGCGCAAGCGGTGTCGTCAAGAGCTACCGCACCGGCACCAACGAGGTCCATGCACTTTGCGGCGTAGATCTCGAGGTGCGTCCAGGCGAGCTTGTGATGGTCATGGGCCCGTCCGGTAATGGCAAGACGACCTTGCTGAACTGCTTGTCGGGTCTAGACGACATCGACGCCGGCACGGTTAGCGTCGACGGCGACGACCTGTTTGCGATGTCGGACGCCGACCGAACTCGCCATCGCGCGCAGCGGATGGGATTCATCTTCCAGTCGTTCAACCTCATCCCGGTTCTTTCAGCCGCAGAGAACGTGGAGCTGCCCCTCCTCGTGAACGCCGTGCCCGCGAAGGTGGCGCGAGAGCGCTCGAGAGAGATGTTGGCAAGGGTGGGCTTGGCGGACCGGGCGAGCCATCGTCCTGGCGAACTGTCGGGCGGAGAGCAGCAGCGCGTGGCCGTCGCCCGCGCTCTCGTCGCCGAACCCGCGCTGGTTTGGGCCGACGAGCCCACGGGAGCCCTCGATACGAAGACGGCAGGCGAGATAGTTGAGCTTCTGCATGAAGTACACGCCGCGGGCCAAACCCTCATCATCGTCACTCACGACGAGGCGCTGGGTCGTTCTGGTCAACGTCTCGTGCAGATGCGCGACGGCCTGATCATTCAGGACGGCGACCCTCTCATCGTTCCAGACGTCGTTCCTTCGAAAGTGCAACTTCCTTCCGCGCCGGTGACGGCGTGAGTGCTGTCGTCGTTCTTGGAGCGATCGCCGTGCTTCTGCTGTTTCCACTTGTCGTGGCGGGAGTGCGTCAACGAACGCTCGTCAGCATGGCCCTTCGCAACATAGGACGTCGTCGCGCCGAGGCGATCCTCGTGGTAGCTGGGGCGCTCCTTGGTACTGCCATCATCACTTCGTCCATGGTGGTTGGCGACGTCATCGAGGCTTCCTTCGCCGATAGCGCTCGAACCGAGTACGGCCCGGTCGACATCACGGTCACGGCTTCGAAGGAAACCGACATCGAGGCAGTTGTCGCCCAAGCCAAGGTCGCAGACCTGGACAACGTCGATGGCCTGTTGGCAACCTCGACGACCACCGGAACGTTGGAGGCGCCAGGACACGATGCTGCGCTGCCTCAGATCCGGATCGTGGAGCTCGACGTGTCGGCTGGGCGTGATTTCGGCTCAGATCCACAGATCACCGGCCTAGCTGAGACGGACGGCCTCGCGCCCGGCGAGGTCCTGATCAACGAGCGCACGGCTGGCGAGCTCGAGGTGGCACCAGGTGAACCAGTGGTTCTCCACGCCTACGGCTTGGAGGTCGAGCTGCTGGTCAGCGATGTGGTGGCCGAGGTCGGTCTAGCCGGTTATGGCGGAGCCATCGTTGCTCCCGGGACGATCCATGAGCTGTTCGAGGCGAGCACGCTGGTCGCAGCCGCACCGCGTGACCAGTTGCTGGTCTCACTGAACGGAGGGGTCCTAGACACTCGCGACCTCTCAGACGCCGCCGTCATAGACCTCGATGCTGCCTTCGCCGATCTTCCAGGTGTCGAGATCGAAGCTTCAAAGGCTTCCGTCCTTGACAATGCTGAGAGCCAAGGAGCAAGCCTTAGCGAGTTGCTCAGCACGATCGGTGCTTTCAGCGTGCTCGCAGGGATCTTGCTCCTGATCAACCTGTTCGTCATGCTCGCTGAGGAGCGCAAGACAGAGCTTGGGATGCTGCGCGCGGTCGGTTTCACCCGCAGCCGTCTCACTCGCGTCTTTGCGGTCGAAGGAGCGATCTATGCGCTTGCTGCCTCCGCCCTGGGAGCCATCGTTGGGATCGGCATCGGCTGGCTCGTAGCGGTAGTTGCGGGACCCATCTTCGATTCGACCGAATCAGGGTCGGCTACGCCGTTGGTCATCAAACCGTTGAGTCTTGCCATCGGTGCCGTCACAGGATTGGTCATCTCACTGATCACGATCTGGGTGACCAGCGTTCGCATCGCGCGGCTCAACATCATTCGAGCCATCAGGGACCTACCCGAACCGAGAGTGGTCAAGGTGCGCAAGCGGATCCTTGCACTGGGAGCGTTTGGCATCGTTGCCGGCGCGGCTCTGAGCTCTGTTGGTTACTCGGGAGAAAGCGCGATACCGCTGATGATGGGCATCCCTCTTGCCGCGTTCTCTGCCGCCCCGTTGCTGCGCAGGCTCCTACCGGAACGTCTTGCGCGCCAGATCGTCTCTGGCACGGTCCTGGCCTGGGGCCTAGGGGTGGACCAGTTGTTCCCCAAGATCATGGGTGATGCGGACGTCATCGTGTTCGTGGTGCGTGGTGTGGTCCTAACCGCAGGAGCAGTGTCTCTGGCAGTCAGTCTGGATCGTGTGTGGACGTTTGCGATCGAACTGCTGGGACGCGGAGGCCGCGGTCTTGCTCCAAAGCTGGGGATCGCCTACCCGCTCGCCCGCAGGTTCCGAACCTCGATGTTGCTGGGAATGTTCTCACTCGTTATCTTCACGGTGACCATCCTCACTTCATTCTCGGCCTCGTTCAGCAACGCCACCGGGCAGACCGTGGACAAGATCGCTGCCAACTACGACATCGTGCTCGATACGAACCCGGCCAATCCCATCGATATCCGTGCGCTGGAGAGCCGTGACGACGTGACCGCCGTGGCCGGGCTTTCCCGCGGCGTTGTCAATTTTGATGCGCCGCACCTCGACGCTCCTCGATCCTGGCCCATCACCGGGTTCGATGCAGGTCTGCTCGCACATGGGACTCCTGGACTATTCGCCAGGGACCCGGCCTATGGAAGCGATGCCGAGGTCTACCAGGCGATACTCGACGACCCGTCGCTCACTATCGTGCCGGAGAACTTCCTCGTTGCCGGCGTGGACGTTGCGGTG
>JACDDL010000159.1 GCA_013817045.1 Actinomycetota bacterium
CCTGGACATGGAGGAGCTGCGCGAGAATCGGCACTTCGAAGAGCGGGAGACGAATGGGGTGATGCTCATGGAGAGCTGAGGAGAGTCGCTGTCTTGGAGGAAATTACAGAAGATTCAGGACTTGACCCGCACTGGTACGCAACGGACAAAGTATGGTCTCCAATACGTCGAAAAGCGCCTAAACAAGCGCAATACCCGGACGCATCAGGATGGGCTAGAACGTAGGGGAGCAAACTCGTAATGAGATAAGGTCAGCGGCTCGAGCGCGCTCGTCGGCTCTCGACATTCAGCTTAGATAAGCAGAATACGCGGCGCAATTGAAGGGCTCTAGAAGTAGAAACAAGGAGGATGCGGGACAATCCCAGCTTCTTGTTTTGCATAACCCGGTTCCATAGGGTCCGCACGTGCGAACCTTCGCTCTCGACATGAACGCGGATATGTCTTTACAACTAAGCGGAAAAAGGAGAGCCTACTAGTGCCCTACGTCAAAGTCGGTGAGGAAAACTCCGTCAGCATCGATCTCTACTACGAGGACCACGGCTCTGGTAGCTCGGTCGTCCTGATCCACGGCTGGCCTCTGAGCGGCCGCTCCTGGGAGAAGCAGGTGCAAGCGCTCGTGGAGTTCGCCTCGCCGAAGGGCACGCTGGACTGCATCGCCACGTGCTACTACACCGACTTCCGCGACGACCTGGCCAAGATTGACGTGCCGACGCTGGTCATCTACGGGGACTCCGACGCGATCGTCCCGTTCGAGTTCAGCGGCAGGCGCTCGCACGAGATGATCGCCGACAGCTCGCTAGTGGTGATCGAAGGTGCGCCGCACGGCTTCAACACCACCCACGCCAAGCGTTTCAACCGCGCCTTGGTGGACTTCCTCGGGTAGCGCGCGATCGATGCTCCTTGGTCGGGTGCGAACGTTCGGAGTCTAGAGAAGCCACCATCGTTGTTGGGGAGGAGAGGTCCCCGGCTCTGAGCGGGACCTCGCGTCCTTCGGTTCCGCTTGGTGGCCGCCGAAGCGCATTGCCGGGGCGAGCTGTCCTCGACCTCGCAGACGTTCTCGTTGCTGCCTTCTCTTGGGCTCTACACGAGGGACCCACCGATGGGGTCTTTCACCCCGCGTGCTCCACCAGTTTGGCCTCCAGGACGATCTCCTCCACGCCCGCGAGCGCTTTGGAAACCGCGCAGTCGCGCTTGGCGGCCTCGGCCTTCTCTAGGAATAATCCCTCATCAACGCCGGGGACCTCGGCCTCCGTGCGCAGATCGATCCGGCTGATGGCATACCCTTCCCCAGAGCGCCCGAAGCGCGCCCGGGCTTCGGTGTGGATGCGTTCCGGGGAGTAGCCCTCAGCCGAGAGCCTGCGCGCCAACGACATCGAGAAGCAGCCGGCGTGGGCCGCAGCCAGCAACTCCTCGGGGTCGGTGCCGGGCTCGGAGTCCTCCATGCGCGAGCGGTAGGAGTAAGCGCCTTCGAAGGCGCCGCTGCCCAGCCTCATCTTGCCTTCACCGTCGCGAAAGGTGCCGTGCCAGGCGGCTTGCGCTTTGCGTGTAGGCATCGTCTCCTGCTCCCTTCATTTCGCTTCTCGTGTCCTACTTACGACTTACCCCCACCGGGCACAAGGCAAGCTAGCTGAGAGGACCTCTTAGCATGCCCTTCCCATATGTCATCAGCAGATAAGCTTCGGGGCCCTGTATTGCCATTTCAATGTCAATGGGTCAAACAATTGTTTCCTCCTGATTCTTGGCAACCTCAGCCTTCGCGTGACTTACCACTGGGGCTCGACGCCTCGGTTCGCGGCGAGATACTCGAGCTCCTCGTCCGGCTCAAGGACGAGTTCGGGATGACCCTGGTCCTTATCACCCACGACCTCGCCTTCGCCTGGGCGCTCGCGGACCGGGTCGCGATCATGTATCTGGGCAAGATCGTCGAGCTCGGGCCGGTGCAGACGGTGCTCACCGAGCCCTTGCACCCCTATACGAAATCCCTGCTCGCCGTAGCCCCGGAGGTCGGTCGTCGCAGGACCCATGAGGTCCTGACGGGCGAGCCTCCGGATCCGGCCCACATCTCCCCTGGCTGCCGCTTCCACCCCCGCTGTCCTGTGCTGCGCTCGGGAGAGGCAGGCTCCCAAGAACCCCGCTGCCTGGGAGAGGTCCCGGCTCTCGAAGAGCTGGTGCCTGGCCATCAAGCAGCCTGTCACGTCGCCGCAGCCGGAGATTAGAATGAGGGTACACTTGCGGGCGGTAGTGCGCGACGGCGGACGACAGGGAGTGTGACCATGAGGGTGGTGATCTTCGGGCCTACGGGCGGCACCGGGCGGCGTCTCGTGGAGAGGGCAATCGCAGAAGGCCACGAAGTTACCGCCTTCGTCAGAAACCCCTCCAGGATGACCGCGCGCCACCAGCGGCTAAAGGTCGTCGTCGGAGACGCCTTCGATCCGGGGCAGGTGCGGGAGGCGGTGGCCGGCAACGAGGCGGTGATCAGCGTCCTCGGCTCACGGCAACCCAGCAACCCGCTCCATCCGCGCAGACCAGGGGACCCGCATGGAGTGGTTTCGGCCGGCGCCGCCAACATCGTGGCTGCGATGAAGGAGCATGGCTTGCGTCGCTTAGTGTGCCAGACGGCGTGGGGGGTAGGGGAGAGCAAGCAGGATCCTGGTCTTGCGGGCGCGTTCTTCATGAATGTGCTCGTTCCGCCGCTTCTCAGGGACGAGTACGCTGACAAGGAGGCGCAGGAGAAAACAGTGCGCGAGAGCGATCTGGAGTGGATCATCGTGCGCCCGATGATACTGACCAACGGGCCCTGGACGAATGACTACCGCGCACGGGTGGATCTGAAACCTGGCAGGCGCCCTTACATCTCGCGGGCGGACGTGGCCGACTTCCTGATGAGGCAGCTCGTTGATGACACGTTCGTGCGCGATACGCCGGCTATCGGCTATTGACCCCGGGCCTACGACCACTCGAAATGATCGGTTCTCGGTCTATCTCGCCTACTTCGCGGACTACGGGACGACCTACGGCAGTCTGGAGGCAGCCATCGGCTTGCTGTTCTACCTTTACCTGTCGGCGGCCATGGTACTCGCAGGTGCTGAGATCAACGCCGTCGTCTTCACAAAACAGAACTCGGCCCTGTTCTCCGACAAGGAGCAGATCTGGGCCGACAACGCCGAGTCGAGCCCGCACTTCGGTAACGCCTACGTCTGCAACGTCGGCTTCCGCGGCACCGCAGGCTCCGAGCCTGTGCTATTCAGCCGATCTACCGATGGTGGGGATACGTGGACGGTGCGCCAGCTCACCGCGGCGACCAACAACAACCAGACCGGCGGCCGCCAGGGATGCACCATCCGAACCGACTCCGAGGGCGTCGTCTACGTCGTCTACGAAGGCTTCGACAAGCGGCGCCAGACCGGCGTCTTCTACCAGCAACGCTCCTTCGATGGAGGCAGGACCTTCGAGCGGCCCCGCCGCATCACCGACGTCGCCGGCATAGGCCAGCTCGACCCGGCGCAGGACCGGTTCACCATAGACGGCGTGGCCGGTGCCCGCACCAACACCTTCCCGAGCCTCGACATCGCCAACGGCGCCCCGAGCGGCGTTGGCGCCACCGACGAGATACTGGTGAACTGGTCAGACGACCGCGCGGGCCAGAACGAGGAGAAGGCCTACCTTATCCACTCGACGAACGGGGGCCAAACCTACTCCGATCCGCAAACCGTATCCGAGGATGGTGACCGGGCCAACCAGCCGGCGATAGCCATCTCCCCTGATGGCACCGATGCTTACTTGGTCTACAACGCCTACCTCGAGGATTGGCAGGAGACGACGAAGAACCCACGTCCGATGCTCGGGGTCGTGAGGCACGCGGAGGTGAATCCGGCCACGGGTGAGGTTGGCGCCTTTAGTACGGTTCACCGCGGCGAGATTGGCGACGCCCGCGGATCGAGCGCCAACGGCCTGACCTCAGAGTTCCTAGGCGACTACAACTACGCTGTCGCCACTCGCGAGTTTGGGTCTGCTGTGTGGAACGACATGCGCCAGGGAAGGCACTGTGAGGCCATAGACGATCACCGCCAAGCGTTCGTTGAGGCAGTGCTGAGCGGAGAAGCCGAGCCGATAGTGGCCGATCCGTGGAGCCATGAGGATGGTGGCCCGCCGGCGCCCAATGCCGAGTGCCCCATCCGCTTTGGCAACAGCAGCATCTTCGGCCTTTCGTACGCCGACCCGACCCCATAGAGTAAACAAGCCGAACGGGTCGGAGGAAGGAGGGGCTCTTTCTGAGCCCCTCCTTCTTTCGCAGAAATGACCCAAGACAAGGAGCGCCAAGCTCCGAGGATTCGGCGGTCGGCGAGATCTCACGAACGGCGGCACTTTGCGGCATGAAGGCGTCCCGCACGTCGTGTGGAGGTTTGGTCCAGGCGCGCGGGTAAAGAGCCTAGAGACTTGCGTGTGTGCAATTTCCTACTCGTCCAGTGTAAATAGGCTGTACCCTCAGGCTGGGCCGCAAACTCTGCGGCGCACGGCCCGGGCGAGGGGTAGCGGGGAGGAAACGGAGGCTATTCGTGAGGGAGCACCTCTACTACGACATCGCCGAGTGGTGGCCGGTCATCTCGCCGCCTTCGGAGTACGCTGAGGAGGCGGCGCTGTACGTGGAGATGATCCGCGCCCAGGCACGCCGGCAGGTGCGCGAGGTACTCGAGCTAGGCAGCGGAGGGGGCAACAACGCCTCCCACATGAAGCATTCCTTTGCCATGACCCTCGTCGAGCCCGCAGAAGGGATGCGCGAGATCAGCCGCAAGCTCAACTCCGAGTGCACTCACCTACCGGGCGACATGCGCCACGTCCGCCTCGGCCGGACCTTCGACGCTGTGTTCGTCCACGACGCTGTTATGTACATGACCACCGAGGACGACCTGCATGCGGCGCTTCAGACGGTGGCTGCGCACCTCGCGCCCGGCGGTGTGGCGCTCGTTGCGCCGGATGCTACGGTAGAGACGTTCTCCGGGGCGACCGAGCACGGCGGCGCTGAGGACGAAATCGGGCGTCGGGCACGCTACCTGGAGTGGACGCTGCCGCCCGAGCCGGGCGAGACTACCTACACCGTGCATTATGTGTTCCTGCTGCGCGAACCGGACGGGCGGATGCGCGTCGCCCATGATGTCCACCTTGAGGGTCTATTTTCTCGCGCGACGTGGCTGAGTTTGTTCGACGAGGCGGGGCTAGCCGCGACGCTCGTGCCGCGGACCATCGAAGGCGAAGAGTACGACTCGTTCGTCGCGGTGCGCCCCACGACGTAGGCTGGTAGAGGCGATCCCGCACGACGGTATTGCTTGCACGACGGCTAAACTGTGTTCGTTGGAGTGAGATCGGAAGGAGGCGATCATCGTGTGGTGGGCGGATCTGCTTTGGGGATGCTGGAACGGGCTTACGGCCTGGATCATCCTAATCGTGCACATGTTCGGCGGGTGGGAGCAATTCCCGTTCTACAACGCCGCGAGAAGTGGGAGCTGGTATGACTTCGGATTCCTGCTCGGTGCAGGCTCTCCTTTACTCGGTGCTTTCAGGGGTAGAGGTCAGAGAGGCAGATAACCGGCGCTGAGAACGGCGCAGCACATCACGTTTCGCGCCGGCCCTCGCCCGGTGCCTTTACCGCCCCGACGATATCGAAAGTGAGCCCGCCACCGGCTCCTTCGCCGGCGCCTACCACGACTCCCTCGCCGGGGGTCAAGGAGCCGGAGAGGACCCTGTTCGCAAGCTCGTTGTCAACCCTGCGCTGGATGGTGCGTCTGAGGGGCCTTGCGCCGAACTCGGCGTCGAAGCCGTCCTCGGCTATAAGGTCGACAGCCTCTTCTGTGAACTCCACGTCGATGTCCTGGGCCCTCAGGCGCCTCGTCGTCCGGTCGAGCAGGAGGCGGGCTATGTCCGCTATCTGCTCCTTGTCGAGAGAGCGGAAGACTATGATCTCATCGATGCGGTTGACGAACTCGGGGCGCAGGGTGTTCTTGAGGATCTTCATCATGTCTTCTTCGAGATCCTCGAATGACTCCTCGCGCCTGGAGTGGGCCCGTATCCGGTCGCTACCGAGGTTGGAGGTCATGATGATGACCGTCTGCCTGAAGTCCACCGTCCGGCCCTGCGAGTCTGTGAGGCGCCTCACCTATCGGGAGCGGAACCTGATCGAGGACAAGGTCGACGGTGTGACCATGGACATCGAGACCTCGCTCGCCAGCCAGCAATCAAAGCGTTCGCCTGCAACGAGCCGAGCGTCCTGCTCCCCGCACACGACCCCAACGCCGCCGAGCGCCTGGCCAACCGGCAGGTTATGTTCGGCACCGAGTCCGGAGACGTCTTACAGGACGCTCGAACCGCACTCTCAGTGGCTACGTCGAGGAGCTACTCGTGAGCGAACAGGGGACTCGA
Source organism: Actinomycetota bacterium (assembly GCA_013817045.1). Taxonomy (GTDB): domain Bacteria; phylum Actinomycetota; class CADDZG01; order CADDZG01; family WHSQ01; genus JACDDL01. The sequence continues at coordinate 6,415 of JACDDL010000159.1, forward strand.
AGCACGGATTTTTCCGACGCTCGTGCATGCAAATGACCTGGACACAGCGAAGAAGCCGTGTCCAGGTCCAGGGTAGAAGCTACTAGCTGTGCTCTACCTGTTCCCTTGCACCGTCTGCAATACCTCGTCGGCATTGTTGAAGCTGTCGGTGCTCGAGTTCTTTATCTGATCGACCACATCTTGTGGTGCGTCGTTGTTTTGGACCTCCGATATGACCTCGTCCTTGCTGGCCGGGAAGTTCATGTTCGGCATGTACTGCTGGAGTTGCCCCAGATCGAGATTGCCCAGATCGCCCAAGTTGCCAAGGCCCATGTTCTCTTTCCTCCCATTCTCGCTTTCGCAAAACTCCAAGAGCTATTCTACCCACCGTGCCCTCTGCCAAACCAGCATCCCTGTCGGCCGGCTTGTGGAGAGTCCTCCGCGCCTGCCTGACACCCGGATGTTTGACCTCCGTACTGCTTGGTTACATATCAGGCAAGCGAAAGCGATGTGAGGAGGAACACATGACCACAGACAAGGACAAGGGGAT
>JACDDL010000026.1 GCA_013817045.1 Actinomycetota bacterium
GAAGCGTTCCGCGAGAAGAGCAACGGTATTCGTATCGAACCTCAGCGTTTCAAAGGTCTGGGAGAGATGAACGACGTGCAGTTATGGGACACCACGCTCGACCCCGACAAGAGAACGCTGCTGAGAGTGACGATGGAGGACGCGGCGCTTGCAGAGGAGATCTTCTCGACGCTGATGGGAGAGGACGTGGAAGCTCGCAAGTCCTTCATCCAGCGCAATGCCAAAGACATCCGGTTCCTGGATATCTAGCGCACATGGCGAACAGACCTCCATTTCAAGGCGACTTGTCCGGCGACGGGAACACTCCGGAGCCGGGCATCGAAGACATAAGCCTCGAGGAAGAAGTTCAGACATCCTTCCTCGAATATGCGATGTCGGTCATAGTCAGCCGGGCGCTCCCAGACGTGCGCGATGGCCTCAAACCGGTCGCACGCAGGATCCTCTATGCAGCGCTCCAGGCGGGATTGAGGTCGGACCAACGCCGCCGCAAATGTGCCGCCCTCGTCGGCGAGGTGATGAAGACCTATCATCCCCATGGCGATCAGGCGATCTACGATGCGCTGGCCCGGCTTGCCCAGGATTTCTCGACGCGATATCCGCTCATCGACGGGCAGGGAAACTTCGGCTCGGTTGACGGCGACCCTCCGGCGGCGATGCGCTACACGGAATCCCGTCTGTCCGGCATTGCAATGGAGTTGCTGCGCGACATAGGCGAGGACACGGTCGACTTCAAAGCCAACTACGACGGGGACGCGGAAGAGCCGGTGGTGCTGCCGGCGCGTTTTCCGAACCTGCTGGTCAACGGTTCTATTGGCATCGCCGTGGGAATGGCCACGAACATCCCTCCACACAACCTCGGCGAGGTGACCGATGCAATCGTCGAGATTCTCGGGAATACCGAGGTCGCCCAGGACCGGGACAAGATGCTCGGGGTTGCCCTTAACCACATCAAGGGTCCGGACTTTCCCACCGGCGGCTTGATCCTGGGGAGATCGGGCATTCTCGATGCCTATACGACGGGACGAGGATCGATCAAGATGCGGGCGGTATGTGAGGTCGAAGAGGGACCTCGTGGCGCACCCCGCATCGTCGTGACGGAGCTTCCCTATCAGGTGAACAAGGCGCGTCTCACGGTAAAGATCGCCGAGCTCGTGAATGCCAAAGAGAGCAGGTTGGAGGGAATCTCCGATCTGCGCGAAGAGTCGTCACGCGACGGGATGCGCTTGGTTATCGAGCTCAAGCGAACCGCGGTGCCCCAGGTGGTGCTCAACTCGCTCTACAAGCGCACTCAGATGCAAGAGAACTTCAACGTGAACATCCTGGCGCTCGTGGATGATGTGCCGCGCACGCTCAACCTCGGTGAAGTTATCGAGCATTACATCAGCCACCAGATCGAAGTCATTGTGCGGCGCACGAGATTTCGACTCAACAAGGCCGAGCAGCGCCTCCACATAGTCGAAGGCCTCATCATTGCCTTGGACCACATCGACGAGATCGTCGCACTCATACGAGCCGCGGCGGATGCCGGCGCTGCTCGCACCGGCTTGATCGAGCGATTCGCGCTCAGCGAGACTCAAGCGCAACACATCCTCGATATGCCTTTGAGACGTCTGACAGGTCTCGAGCAGGACAAGATCAGGGCAGAGCGGGAAGAATTGCGCCAGACGATAGCGGAGCTTCGGGCCATCCTGGAGGACCCGGCCAGGGTCCGCGCCATAATCGCCGACGAGCTGAGAGCACTCAAGAAAAAGTTCGCAGACCCGCGCCGAACAAAGCTCGTACCGGACGAGGGCGAGTTCGACATCGAGGACCTGATCGCCGACGAGGACCTTGCGATATCGGTTTCGCGCGACGGCTATATCAAGAGCGTCACCCTGGATACGTACCGGCGCCAGGGACGGGGGGGCCGGGGGGTGCGAAGCACCGGGCTCAAAGAGGGCGACATCGTTCAGCACCTGGTGATGACGACCGCGCACGCGTACCTGCTCCTTTTCTCCAGCAGCGGTCGTGTTCACCGGCTCAAGGCCCACGAGATACCCAAGCGGGATCGCACCGCGCGCGGAACCGCGGTGGTCAACGTGGTAGCGACACGCCCGGAAGACAAAGTCGCAGCCGTCATCGACACACGCGATTACGAGACGTACAGATTCCTGCTGATCGCAACGAAGCGGGGAATGGTCAAGAAGTCATTCTTCCGCGAGTACGACTCCTCACGCAAGGAAGGGATCATTGCACTCAATCTGAAAGAGGGGGACGAAGTAGTGCACGTCCACCCGACCACCGGAAACAGCGATGTGCTGCTCATGACCAGAAAGGGCAAAGCCATCCGGTTTGCGGAGAGCACCGTCAGACCGATGGGTCGAACCGCAACAGGTGTCATCGGAATCCGTCTTGACGACGATGACGAGGTGGTGTCGTGTTGCGTCGTCGACGAAGGCGACGAGATCCTGCTTGTCACCGAGCTCGGCTACGGCAAGAGGATGAAGCTGTCGTCATTCCCGAGGAAAGGCCGTGGTGGTAAGGGTGTCATTGCAGCAAAGGCGACCAGGAGCCGTGGCGGAGTCGTAGGCGCCTGCCAGGTTGATCCCGACGACGAGGTCTTTATCATTTCCAGCGACGGGGTAGCGATTCGGATGCGTGCGGGTTCCATCTCCCGACAAGGCCGGCCGGCGACGGGTGTGCGGGTGATGAACCTGGACGAGGGCACCAGATTGTCGGCCGTAGCCCCGGTGGTCGGCGAGAAGGAGAACGGTCAGACGGAGCTGCCCACTTAGAAGGACGCTCCGGGATGCATCAGGGGACGGTGATGGCAACTTGACGGTGTTTCACCCATACTTGACGGTTGAACCAGACGCCTGACAGAGGAGAGTTGGTTGGTCTCGAAGGAGGGCAGGGCCGAGGGCTTCGGTGACCCGGACACTGTGGTGGAAGAGCAAGAGCCGGCGGCGCAGGGGCCGCAGGGTCAGCCGACCGAAGAGCTGGAGGAACAGCCGACCCGGTCACCCTATTCAGGCGGCTATGCCGAGCGGACTGATGTCGTCCCCCGAAGCCCGGAACTACAGCCCCTGGAGGGCGACGGGGCGGTTCCGGTGCTTCGACGCCGAGCAACCCACAGGGCCCAACCCGAGATTCGCCGAGTCAGGCGCACGGTAGGCCATGTCGACCTCTTCAGCGTGCTCAAGGTCTCGCTCTTCTACTGGACCTGCATTTTCGTTCTGTGGCTGTGTTTCGTGGCCGTGCTATACGGTTTTTTGGACGGCCTGGGAATCTTCCGCACGATCGAGAGAGCGGCGGCCAACGAAGGCGTGTTGGACCTGAGGCTCGACATAACGCTCGCAGGGGCCGAACGCTGGGCGACCCTGATCGGCGGGACACTTTCTCTTTTGGGGTCGCTCGCCACCGTCTTCCTGGCCTTTCTCTACAATCGAGCAGCGGCCTGGCTGGGCGGGCTCGAGGTCACGTTCGTCGAGCAGGACCTCTAGTGCTGCGACAGACAACGTTTGCCGCGTTCTGCGGGCAAAGCGGCTGCGTCGGCCGGCGTTCTCGGTCGGGCACGCATCTCAACCGATGAGCACCCTCCCTGCGGCCTTGCCTGTCTTGCCTTTCGCGCCGCAGAACATCACCAACGTTACCTGCCACAACACTGGCTTCTCACCCCTCCGGCTGAATCAAAGCTCGTCGTCCGTCCGGACGAACACCCGCACCGCATAGCCGTTCTTCGGATCCACCTGGGCGAGGTACGCGTCCGGACGCCATCCAAGGATTCCTTCGAACTGGGCCACGAAGTCTTCTGCGGTGGCATTGTGGATCGCCTGGTGGTGCGACACGACCGCCGCGACGTGATCCCGTTCTGTCAGAGTCCTGTCTGCGGCGGTGAGGCTGTCGACAGACAACACAGTGATCACAAAAGGGGCGCTGTCGCTGACCGAGACGCGCACAGAGCTCGGCCCCCTCCCGTAGAAGTCCCGCTCGAGCTTCATTACGGCTTCGCCGAGAGCGGCCCGCTGGTCCCTGGTCACCTCCATGTGCCGCTCATCCTACCCAGCCACTCGGACGAAGGCGGTAAGAGCCAGTAGCGGAGTTCCAGGTGTAAGCTAAAGGGGCCGGGCCCTGGACTTCATAAAAAGGGGGTGGGGACCGGTCGGACGACGAACCGCACGGGCGGCGTGTTGCACATGGTGCATCGGCCGGACGGCGGTTAGGCCCAGGAGGTCGCGTCTGGCTCTGACCATCGCCGGTTGGTGGTCGGTACGAGATCTCCTGAAGAGGTAGGAGGTCTGAGATGCGCACCGCAGAAGCGACCCCGGCAGAGGCTATCGCCGCCCTGATCCATTCTTTGGGTCTGAGCCCACAGCAAACCTCGGGGCATGAGTTGGACCGGCTCTCGGGGGATGAGTTGACCCGGCTCGTCAGGCGCTTCGCCGATGCCCACGAGCTGTGGCGGCCATTCGTGCAGCACATCCCCTCCGAGCGCTGGTACAGGCGCCTGTACAGAACCGGCGGCTTCGAAGTCTGGTTGTTGGGGTGGGATGTGGCCCAGGACACCCAGATTCACGACCACGGGGGCTCGTCCGGAGCGATCTACGTCGCAGAGGGAACGCTGGTCGAGTATCGCAGCGACCGCCGCCGGCAGGGCCCGATGCTGCGCGCCAGGCATCGGCACGGCCGGAGCCGCGCGTTCGGCCCTTCCTACGTCCACAACCTGGTCAATGAAGGCCCGGGGTTTGCAACCAGCCTGCACGCCTATTCGCCTCCGCTGACAAAGATGAGCTACTACCGGCGCACCGTGGATGGGGGCCTCGAGCTCGACCACACTCTCGAAGTGGACGGGCCCGAACCCGGTGCTTCGTGAGGAGGCGCCGGTGAAGACCGCCGATCAGCTTCTCTCTGCCGCCCGCGAGCGTTTGCAACGAGTCACCCCACAGCAAGCCTTTGCAGCAGCCGAAGCCGGCGCACTGCTGGTTGACATCAGACTGTCCGAGGAGCGCCTGGCCCAGGGAGCCATACCCGGCGCGCTCGTAATCTCGCGCAACCACCTCGAATGGCGACTCGATCCGACCTGCGACGCCCGTGTCCCGCAGGCGACCGGCTATGACCGCCAGATCATCGTCTTCTGCGTGGAGGGATATACGTCCAGCCTGGCAGCGGCGGCACTTCAGGACATGGGCTTCCCCGCGGCCACGGATCTAGATGGAGGTTTCATGGCGTGGGCCGGGGCTGGTCTACCGATACAGCAATCTGCCGCCTTGCTGGAGCACGAGACGAGGGCCGAGACCGCCATCCACACGATGTAGGCGCGGTTCGAGCATCTATCCTTGGGTGATGCTGACGGGACGGGCCCGGCGACTGCGCGTTGTTGCCACACTGATCGTTCCCATGGCTCTTGTCGCCGGTTCGGTCGGCGGAGAGGACGACCACTTTCCCTTCGGCCCTTTCCGTATGTACGCGGTGACCACAAAACCCACCGGGAAAGCGTCGTCTCTGAGACTCGAAGGGGTGATCGGGGATGCCGAGCCAAGGGTCCTCAGAATTGCAGAAGTGGGGATGCGCCGGGCTGAGCTTCAATCCCAGCTCGTCTTCTACGGGGAAGGGATCCTTCCTCATCTGGCGTCGGCTTACAGACGATTGCACCCCGACCAGCCGGCGGTGGAGGAGCTGCACGTCATATATCTCACCTACCGACTCGAAGGCGGCGCAACGGTGGGGAACCCTACTTCGCGCACCGTGCTGATCTGGAGAAGGCATGAGTAATCAAAAGGCTTCCTCGAGACCGACCGCGCTGGTCAACCGATGGCTCGACTGGTGGTTCGCCCCGCTGCCAATCGCACGAATCTTCTGGTTGCGCGTGTTCCTCTACGGCTTCGTCTTGGTCGATGTCCTGGTGACAACTTCGTGGGTGTCCATGCACGGGTCCGTATCCCCCGAGCTCTATCGGCCCTTGTGGCTTGCGCGCATCTTCGCTGTGCCGGCCCCGGGACCGGCGTTCATCATCGGCATGAAGGTGGTCCTCGTAGTCTGTGCCGGCATAGCCATGACCGGGCGGCGGCCTCGGTTGACGGGGTCGATCGTCTTTCTTCTCTATCTCGAATGGATGTTGATTGCGTTCTCCTACGGCAAGGTCAACCACGATCGAGTGGCGTTCCTGGTGGCTTTGGCCGTGCTACCGACAGTGGGGGAAGCCCGGCGAGAAGCAACGTTGAGCGACGCTGCGGGTTGGGCCATACGCTGCATTCAAGTCACCGTAGTCCTGACCTACTTCCTGGCTGCGTACGCGAAGCTTCGTTATGGAGGGATCGAATGGCTGAACGGAGCGACGCTGCTGCGCGCCGTGCTGCGACGCGGCACGTGGCTCGGAGATGAGCTGAGAGACTTCCCGATGCTGTTGCGCGCCGGCCAATACGCCCTCGTTGCATTTGAGTTGTCCTCACCCCTTCTCCTGAGCCGGGGCAAGCTGAGGCGTATCTACCTTTGGCTGGCCGTTGCCTTCCATGTGGTGACGTGGCTGACGCTGAAGATCTCCTTCTTGCCACACGTGATCTGTCTTCTGGCATTCACCCCGTTGGAATCCCTGCGACAGCCTGCCCGCTTTGCGTCTCCGAAGATACATAGGCGAGCACCCTCGCAACTGGGATCTTCCTGACTCGGACCGTTGCGCGCGGTCGGTTGCTACCGGTACCGGAGAACGGTGCCGACGCCGGCCAGCTCGGCGCGCCGCAAGATCATGTGCGCGACGGCGACGTCGGTGGTGGCAAGCCCCCTGTGCCAGAACAGAGTCCTTTCGGCGTCGGTCTGGCGTCCCGGTTTCTTCCCGGCAACGATCTCCCCCAGTTCGGCGTGCAATATGGCTTGGGTCAACACGCCGGTGTCGACATGGCGGCGGAGCGAGCCGAACGGCCCCGCAGTCGCCTGTCCCCAGTCGTCCACCACGACTTTGTCCATCACCCCGGTGAGCGACAGCTCGACGGCGCTCACCGTTCCGTAAGGGATCACGAGGACCCCGGGAACAACCCAGTTCGTCCGCACCAGAACCTCCGGCTCGGTGAGTCGCGTTGCCTCGACCATGATGTCGGCGCCCACAAGAGCCTCCTCGCTGGTCGCAACCGCCCTTACGGGCTTGCCGAGGTGGGCGGCCAGCCGGCTCGCGAAACCCTCGCGCGACTCGGCGCGCCGGCTCGTGACGCGGATCTCGTCGAAGTCGAACAGATCGTCGAGCATCGCGACGTTCCACCATGCTGTTCCTCGCGCCCCGATATGTCCAAGGACTTTGCTCTCCCGGCGGGCGAGATGGAGCGCGCCGAGGGCGGTCAGAGCGCCGGTCCGGGCGTCGGTGATCGTGGACGCGTCGATGATGGCGATGGGAGCGCCGCTGGCCGGATCATAGAGAGTTACCAGCGCGAGCTCGCTGGGCAGGCCCCGCCGGTAGTTGCCGACGAAGTCGCCCACGACCTTCACGCCGCTGACGTTCTGCGGCCCGAGATGGGCGCGCAGAACGTTGAAATGGCCGGCCCCTTCATTCGTGGGCACAAGGTGAACCCGGGGCTCGAGCACCACTTTGCCCTCGCCCTGCGCCAGCACGGCAGCCTCGACGGCCCCGAAGATCTCCGCGCGGGTAATTCCGAGCGCATCGACGTCGGGCCCGGAGATGAACCGGAGCCACAGCTCGCTCATACGCTGCAGCTCCGGTCTGGTCCTACAGGCGGCAGCTCAGTTGCCGATCAAGCCCTTCTCTTCGAGCCACGCCTTCGCCACATCCTGAGGGTCTTCCTTGTCGACGTCGACCTTCTTGTTCAACGCCGTTATCTCGGCCGTCGTCAGCTCTGCGGACATATCGTTGAGCGCCGATTCGATCTCAGGAGTCGAAACGTCTTCGGTGATGACCGGGATGATGTTCTCGGTGGGTATCAGAGGCTTGTCCTCTTCGAGGACAACCCAGCCCTTCTGGTCGATGATCCCCTGCGTCGAGAAGAACCTTGCCACGTCGATCTGCCCGCTCTCGAGAGCGTTCGAAGTCAGAGGGCCACCTGCATCGAGCGCGCGGAAGTCTGCGAACTCGATCCCGTAGACCTCTTTGAGCCCTGGGAGCCCAACGAAGCGTTCCTTCTCCTCGGGGGGCCCTCCGGCCGTGAGCTCGTCCGCGACCGGGGCCAGATCGGAAACCGTCTCGAGGTCGTATTCTTCGGCGGTCTCCGGAGTGACCACCAGCGCGTCCTGGTCTTGAGCCGGAGCCGGCTCGAGCACCTTTATGCCGTCGGGCTCGAGCGCTTCACGCAGCCCCGCAACTAGCTCCTCGCCGTCACTGTTGGCTTCGGCTTCCTCGCCGGTCACAAAGGTCGTGAGAGCGCCCGTGTATTCGGGCACGAGGTTGACATCCCCTTCCTCGACCGCGGGGAAGAGAACCTCGCGCGAGGCCAGCGGCTGCTTGAGCTCGGCCTCGCCCCCGGCATCCTCCACTACGAGCGCGTACATCTCCTGCAGGACGATGTTCTCGGTGAACTCGACGGCTCCGACAACTATCGGGCCGGAGTCTCCAGAACCACCGCTCGGGGCAGCATCCTCCTCCGCGGCACAGCCCGCAGCCAGGAGCGCCAGTGCGGTCAACGCCGCAGCGGCCTTACGAGTAACGGTGCCTCTCATGTGGTCCCCTCTCTCAGATGGCCGGCTACGTCATGCTCCGGAGCTTGCAACTCCGGCCTTCCCACTCATCTTTGCGTCGACTGCCGCAGTGGCGTTGCGTTTTGCCAACCCCTTCGGGACGACGACTGTCTGCACGCGTGCCAGCAGGAACTCGGTGATCAATGACAAGGCTGCGATAAGTAGCGCACCGCCTGTCAGCTGTTCGTAATCCTGCAAGGCAAGGCCGTCGAACAAGAAACGGCCCAGGCCCCCAAAGCTCAGGTACGCAGCAAGGGTGGCGGTAGCGACAACCTGCACCGCCGAGGTCCGGAGGCCCGCCATGATCAACGGCATGGCCACGGGAATCTCGACCTGGGTGAGAACCTGCCATCCCGTCATGCCCATGCCACCGGCAGCGTCGCGCACCTCGCGGTTGACGTTACGGATCCCGATGTATGTATTGGTGACAATGGGGGGGATGGCAAGCGCTACGAGCGCGATCATCACAGGCGTGATGTTCAGGCCCAACAGGATGAAGGCCATGATGATCAGCCCGAGGGACGGGATAGCGCGCCCGATGTTGGCGATGTTGATGGCCAGGAGCCCTCCGCGTCCTGTATGGCCCAGATAAAGGGCAATGGGGAGCGCGATCAAAGCCGCTATGAGAGTTGCCGCGACCGAATACTGAATGTGCTCCCAGGTGCGTATGGGTATGCCACTGGACCCCTGCCAATTGAGCGGGTCTGTGAACCATGCCAGCAGCTCGCTCAGGAAGGTCATCGGCTATCGCCACCGCGTGCCCACGGCGTAAGCAGGCGTTGAACGCCCACGAGCGCAAGGTCGGCAGCAACCGCAAATAGGACCGACAGAGCGAATCCAACAATGATGGGCGTCCCGAAAGCCTGCCGGAAGCCGTCGATGAAGAGTGCTCCCAGTCCACCGAAGCCGATCAGAGCCGTGATGGTCACCAATCCGATGGTGGTGACCACGGCTATGCGGATACCGGCAATTATGACCGGAAGAGCGATGGGGAGCTCGACCCGGAAGAGCTGCTTGAATCGCCGGTAGCCCATCGCCTCGGCCGCCTCCCGTACTTCTCGAGGCACTCCCTTCAATCCTTCGACGGTGTTTCGAACCAGCACCAGGAGGGTGTAGATCGTCAACGCGATCAGGCAGGTGGTCGCCGTCGGGCCGGTGAAGGGCATCATCAGCATGAACAAAGCGATTGAAGGGATGGTGAACAAGATGCCGGTGAGGCCGAGTATCGGCGTGTAGAGACGGGGCCATCGGGTCGCTGCAAGAGCAAGCGGAAATGCAATGGCAAAACCGTACACGAGGGCGAGCAGGGTGAACTGCGCATGCTGAAAGAACAGCGATTGGATCTCGCCGAGGTGATCTTGAACCCAGCCCCAGTCCATATCAGTCTTGCCCGTGTTGCGCGGGCTTGGACAGCTCTTCGTTGATGAGCTTGTGAGTCACGATCCCTTCGTAGACGCCGCCTTCGCCCACTCGCGCGGCGACCCCGGTGCGAGAGGTGACCATGGCGTTTAGCGCCGTCCTCAACGAGTCGCCGGCGTGTACCTCGGCGCTGAAGGCATGTATGTCGCCTTCACCGACGTTGCCTTGTCCGTTGAGCTCGTCTATGGAGACCCAACCTTTGAGGTGCCGTGCGTCATCGACCACGACCACCCAGTCGGTGTTTGCGTCCTCGGCAACCTCCGAGGCGCGTGCCGGTGTGTCTTCGGGAGTGACGACGGGGCCGCTCCGAGCATCGACGTCTCTCACCGAGATCAGAGCCAGCTGCTTGAGACCCCTTTCTCCGCCGAGGAAATCGGCGACGAATTCGTTGGCGGGGGCTGCCAGCATCTCCTCGGGGGTTGCGTACTGCTCGAGTCGGCCACCCTGGCTCAACAACGCAATGCGGTCACCCATCTTTATGGCCTCATCGATGTCGTGCGTAACGAACACGATGGTTTTCTGCACTTCTTGCTGCAGACGGAGAAACTCCTCCTGCAGGCGCGTGCGCACTATGGGGTCGACCGCTCCAAAGGGCTCGTCCATGAGCATGATCGGGGGGTCGACGGCAAGGGCACGCGCGACTCCCACTCGCTGCTGCTGCCCGCCCGAGAGCTCGTGGGGATATCGGTCGCCTGAGTCTTCCGGCAGTCCGACAACCTCGATCAGTTCCTCGACACGTTCCCGGGTCCGCTTCTTGTCCCATCCGACGAGTCCGGGGACGGTCCCGATGTTGTCACGTATCGTCCGGTGTGGGAACAGGCCGATCTGTTGGATTACGTAGCCGATGCGCCTCCGGAGCTCGGCCGGATCCTCCTTGAGGATGTTCTTCCCGTCGACTTCGATGATGCCGTCGGTGGGTTCGATCATGCGGTTGACCATGCGAAGAGTCGTCGTCTTGCCGCAGCCCGAGGGCCCGACGAAGACGGCGATCTCGCCGTCGGGTACCTCGAGACTCAAGCTATCGACGGCAGTAGTGCCATCGGCAAAGCGTTTGCTGACGGAGTCGAAGGTGATCATGAAGGCTCCCACTGCTGCGGTCCAGTTGTCCCTGCCCTAAGCAGGCCTTCAAGTTGCTGTTAGCCCAAAGCGAAACTATACAGGGGAGCGGCATACTAGGGCGGTCGCAGAGAACCGGGCGATCCTGCCCTGATCCTGAGTATGGAGGACCGACCTGAATCCCACCATGGGCCCCGCTCCACCCGGCGCCGATCGGTATCTGGCCGAGCTGGCATGGCTGGGCGGCCCCTCTCAGGCGATAGAGAAAGACGTCCTGCTGGAGGTTCGCGACGGCCGCATTGCGCACGTCACCCCAGAGGCCGGCGCTCCGCTCGACGGTTCGGTTCGGCTGGCAGGCCTGACCTTTCCGGGCCTCGCCAACGCGCACTCACACGCGTTCCAGCGCGCCCTGCGGGGGCGGACGCATGCCCGGACCCAGAACGGGGACTTCTGGAGCTGGCGGGATGCGATGTACGGATTGGCGGCGCGTCTCGATCCAGAGAGCCTCTTTGCTCTGGCCCGGGCCGTCTACGGCGAGATGGCGCTGGCGGGGATATGTGCGGTGGGTGAGTTCCACTATGTCCACCACGACCCTTCGGGACGGCCCTACGGAGAGCCGAATGCAATGGGTGCCGCTCTCATGCAGGCTGCTTCCGAGGCGGGAGTCAGACTCACGCTTCTCGATACGTGCTATCTGCGGGGCGGCTTCGACCGCCCGCTTGACGGCCCGCAGAAGCGCTTCGGTGATCGGGATGCTCTCGCGTGGGCCCGGCGCGCCGGGACCATCGAGGTCTCCGGCGACACCGTGATCGGCGCTGCCATCCACAGCGTGCGGGCCGTGGACCCCGCTTCGATGGAGATCGTGCGGGACTGGGCGGCTGAAAGAGGTGTCCCGCTTCACGTGCACGTCTCCGAACAGCGCGCCGAGAACGAGGCCTGCCTCGCAGCAACCGGCCACACCCCCGTCGGATTGCTCGAAGCCGCGGGCATCCTCGGCCCGATGACGACGGCGGTGCACGCCACACATGTGAGCCGAGGCGACATCGCCCGGTTGGGGGCAAGCTCGACACGGGTTTGCCTGTGTCCCACCACAGAACGGGATCTGGCCGACGGGGTCGGGCCCGCCGGCGCTCTGATGAGGGCCGGAAGCCCCCTCTGCCTCGGCAGCGACAGCCAGGCGGTGGTCGATCTCTTCGAGGAGGGGCGCGCCGTGGAGCTGGACGAACGCCTGGTCACCGAACGCCGGGGTCACCACCGCGCCGTCGACCTTATGCGCGCCGCTACGGTCGGCGGGATGCGGTCCCTCGGACGCGCCGGTGGCGTGCTCGAGCCCGGCGCGCCGGCTGACTTCGTCACGGTGCGACTCGACTCCCCCCGGACCGCCGGGGCCGGCGCGCAGGGTGCGCTGGACCACGTCGTTTTCGCAGCCGGCAGCGCCGACGTCACTCACGTCACCGTCCGAGGTCGCCCCGTCGTCGCAGACGGTGTTCACGTTGGGCTGGGGGACGTAGGGCGCGCCCTGAAGGAATCGATCGGACCACTGCTCGAGAAGCATCGATGAGGCTTCTGAACCACATCGGCCGGCTCTACACCGCAACCGCCCAAGGGGTGTTGGAGGATGCAGCGCTGGTGATCGAAGGGGAGCGGATCGCCTGGGTCGGCCCGGCAGCGCCGGGACCACCGGAGGAGGTGCGCCTCCATATCGATGGGGAGGTCGGCTGCGGGGGCGCGCTGGTGACCCCCGGGTTGATCGACGCCCACACCCACCCGGTCTACGCCGGCGATCGAATGGCCGAGATTGCGCGGAGATCGGCCGGCGCGTCCTACACGGAGATCGCCGCCATGGGAGGAGGTATCGGCGCCACCGTCGCAGCCACGCGCCAAGCATCTGCCCGGGAGTTGCGGGTGTTGGTGGTGGAGCGGCTGGGTGCCTGGCTCCGGGGGGGAACGACAACCGTCGAGGCCAAGACGGGATATCACCTCGAACGTGAGGGCGAGCTCGATGCGTTGAGCATCCTCGCGGAGCTCGGCCTCGATCCGGCTCTGCCCCGGGTCGAGCCAACCTTTCTGGGCGCCCATGCTGTCCCGCCGGGCAAGGCGCCGGAGAGCTTCATCGACGAGGTGGTCACGTGGTGCGCTCCGGCGGCTGCCGCAGGGGCACGTTTCTGCGACGTTTTCTGCGACGAAGGCTACTTTTCGGTGCCTCAGTCCAGGAAGGTGCTTGCTGCGGGCCGGCGGGCCGGGCTCGTCCCCCGGATCCATGCCGACGAGCTCGCCCACAGCGGTGGCAGCATGCTGGCGGCCGAGGTCGGCGCGCAGTCGGCCGATCACCTGCTCTACGCGGACGGCGACGATGCCCGGGCCCTTGCCGAGGCGAATGTTGTGGCGACCCTGGCGCCGGGGACGGCCCTTGCAATGGGCCGGATGCCCCCGGCGCACACCTTCCTTGGCGCGGGCGTGACCGTGGCCCTTGGGACCGACCACAATCCGGGGACCTGCGGGGCGACCAGCATGAGCCTCGTGATTGCGCTTGCGGTGGCCGCCTTCGGGCTATCGGTCGATGAGGCCTTGACGGCGGCCACAGCTGGCGGCGCACGCTCGTTGGGTTTGAAGGACCGGGGGGCCGTCGAGGCCGGGAAGCTGGCGGATCTTGTGGTGTGGGACGCAGAGCACGAAGGCGCGTTCGCCTGGTCCTACGGCCTTGCCCCGCTAAAGGTCCTGCTCGGGGGAAGGACCGCCGGACGGTAGCTGCTCGCCACCGGTGATGGAGACCGGCATGCGGTTCGCGGGCGGGGCGAGCGGGCACACCCACGCCGGGTCGTAGACGCAGGAGGGGTTGTAGGCAAAGTTGAAGTCGAGCACGATCCGCCCACCGGACATTCCCAGGTCGGCTCCCTTGACGGTGTCGAGCAGATAGCGGCCGGCCCCGTAGGTCGACCGTCCGGAGGTGGTGTCCCGGAAGGGGAGCAATAGTCCGCCCCCGTATCCGTCCAGCCAGTACAGCTCGAGGCTCAGATCGCGACCTTCCAGGCCGAATTCAGCCGAGGCGAAATGGGTGAACCCGTAGGACAGATCACCGCTGGTGGCGATGTCGTAGTGGCGCCCCTCGACGACCCGGATGTCTGCCAGTAGGCGCAGGCCGGGGTCGTAGTCGAGGTACTCGAGGGCGACTTCGGAGCGTCTGGCCGGGGGGACGGGCGATTGCGGATGCTGCGAGAAAAGGGCAGCCCTCCCTTCCCGCCACAGGCTCCACGCCTCGCCTGGGTTTTCGTGCCCGCGCACCATGGCGTAGAGGGCGAACATGGACCGCTTCCAGTCGAGAAGGTGGAACAGGTCGCCGGGGGGCGCCATTGTAGGGGAGGTCATCTGAGGCCAGGAGGATAGCAAGAGGGTGGGCCCAGATGGATTTGAACCATCGGCCTCACCCTTATCAGGGGTGCGCTCTAACCGAGCTGAGCTATGGGCCCCGCAGGCCGCAAATACTACCCGCCGGGACCGGGGTCATCTTCGGGGGGCTCGCCTATCCGTTCAGGCCCAGACCCATCACGATGTCGTCCTTCGGCCTCGCACCCACGACCTGCGACTTGATGTCACCGTCGACAAAGAGTGCGATCGTCGGAATGCTCATGATGCCGTACTTGGAGGCAACCCCGGGGGAGTCGTCGATGTTGAGCTGAACGACCTTGACCTTGCCCTCGTACTCAGCCTTGATCTTCTCGAGCTCGGGGGCGACGAGGCGACAGGGGCCACACCATTCCGCCCAGAAATCCACGACCACGGGCGTGTCGGAAACCAGCACGACCTCGTTGAAGTCCGCGTCCCCAACCGCTTGCAGGTTAGCCATTCGTTGCCTCCTCTGGTTGCCCTGAGCTGCGCCGAAAGATGCCTCGTGGGTGCCTCTAGGTGCTCACACTCTAGAACGCTTGGGCTGGTGGGGTATTCCCCGCCGCCCCGGACCCGGGGACGCTGAGTGACCGCCCAGAACCGGCGCGGGCCGGGAGCTCGCGAGCGCGTGGCCCCCTCACGGAGAATGAGGTCTCGGGCCTCCAACCACATCGGGATGTGGTTGGTCCCCCAGAAACGGTTCTGCGCGCGCAGGACCAGAGGAAGAATCCGGCGCTAGGATGAGTTGGCTTCTCGAGCGGAAAGAGCGGCGAGCTTATCTCGGCGCGCCGCAGGATCGAGGGGCGGTAGCTCAGTTGGTAGAGCACCTGCTTTGCAAGCAGGGGGTCGTCGGTTCGAGTCCGATCCGCTCCACTCTGTGATGGCGCGCGCCAATGTGAAAGTTCGGCACCTCTTTAGCACAGGGATACCTGGAACATGCGGGCCCATTGCACCCCGGAGTCCGGAAATCGGGTCCGAGAGTGCAATGGAACCGTGACCTCTGGAGGCGCGTGGCTCGCCACGGTGGTGCCTCGCCTCCCTCAAGCGAATCGACCTTCTAGCCGATGATGGAAGGATCCGATCGTTTGAAGCCAACCTCTCCTCGATAGGAGGAACCTTTGTTTCCTCGCCGAAGGAGAACTGCAGGCGTGCCGGGGAAGGACTGGGAACGTTTTCGGCCGGCCCCGGGCCCCACCCCGATTCCGGCCGCCGGGTGTTTGGAGGGAGTTCGGCGCCATGAGCATCCTGGTTGCCGACGATGAGCACACCTCACTGCTAATCGCCAAGATGGCGCTGCGAAAGCTCGGTTACCAGTGCGACACCGTCGCCGATGGGATTCAAGCGTGGGACGCCTTCCGCTCCGGCCATCCCGACGTGGTCATCAGCGACTGGATGATGCCCGGACTGTCGGGGCTGCAACTGTGCCGCAAGATTCGGTCCCACACGTCGGGCGCGCAGACCTATTTCATCATGGTCAGCGGTTTGGGTGCCCGTGAACAGATTGTCGAGGGCATGGACGCTGGTGCCGACGACTATCTTCTCAAACCGCTCGACATCGACGATCTTCGGATCCGTCTGATCGCCGCTGCCCGGGTCACGGCCCTTCATCGCAAGCTGGTGCAGCAGCGGGCTGAGCTGGAAGCCCTGAACCAAGAGCTAGCGGCAAGCGCCCTGCGGGACCCGCTAACCGGACTGGGCAACCGCAGGGCCCTCGGAGAGGACCTCGACCAAATGGGTGCACGAGCAACCCGTTACGGGCACCGCTACTGCATGGCCCTGCTCGACGTAGATCACTTCAAGTCCTACAACGACACCTACGGTCACCAAGCCGGCGACCGGGCCCTCGAAACCATCGCAGACCACCTCAGGGATGAAGCTCGTGACGGAGACGCGCTCTACCGTTACGGCGGTGAAGAGTTCCTGTGCGTCTTCCCCGAACAGTCCCTCGCCTTGGCGACCGTGGGGGTAGAGCGCATGCGAACACGCCTGGAACGGCTCGCCATTCCCCACACGACCAACTCTCTTGGAGTACTCACCCTCAGCGCCGGCCTGGCCATGCTCGACCCGAGCGACGCCAGATCGGTGGCGGAGGTGGTCAAAGAAGCTGACGAAGCTCTCTACCGAGCCAAGCAACTCGGCCGAAACCGCGTCGAGCACGCCACCCTGCATCCCACCCCGGCCGGAAGCTTCTGATTCTAAGCCTCAAAGATGTGAAGACTCTCATCAATGTCTCATCCTCATCTCATGTGTGGTGGCTACCTTTAGTTATGCCCAGCCGAACACGGGAGACAGAGCCCGGTTACCGACAAGGCTGCAGGCAACGGGAAGGAGCACCATGAACAAGCTTGCAAGGACTGCGATCCTCATGCTCGCATCCCTCTTCGCCTTCGGATCGTTCGCCGTCGCTTATGCGGACGGCACCAAGAGCGACGATCTTGCGGCGAAGAGAGAGGAAAGCGCTAGGGAGGTTGCGGCCCTCGACGACGATGACGGCGGCGACGACACCAGCGATGACGGCGGCGACGACACCAGCGGTTTCTCGAGTGGAGTCAACAGCAACGACCGCACCGGCAGTGGTCACTCGCGGGTAAGCCGTGACCGAGACCGCAGTCGGGGAGATAACACCCGAGACCGCACGCGCGACGGCAAGGGCGGCAAGAAGCGGGATTGGAGTGGCAACCGCACCAACGACCGCTCCCGCCACGACACCCGCTGACGCAATAAGTCCGTGAGTGAGGGGGGCGCCGGAGACGGCGCTCCCCATGCGGTTCCTACCCTTCCGTCGAACCAACCCATCGAAAGAGGCGACAGATGAGAACGAGCTGGGACTTCGAGCAGGGCGACGACATCGTCCCCGGGCGTGTGGCGCTCAAGCGGCTCGGAGGCGGCCATCGTTACGAGGCTTACCTCGCCTGGGACGACAAGCTGTTCTCCCTGGTGGTCGTCAAGGTCGTCCGGCCCGACCAAGTCGACGGCTCTTCGGTCCTTCGGGGTCTGGCTCGAGAGGTCCGGATGCTCCGACGCCTGAATCACCCCGTCCTTCTTCGAAGCTTCGACGCGGTTCTCGACGGACCGCGTCCCCATGTGGTGCTCGAGCACCTCGAGGGGCCCCGACTCTCGACACTACTGAGAAAGTACGGGCGGCTTCCGCTCGAACAGCTCCTCCCGTTGGCCCTCGAAGTCTGTTCGGCGCTTCACTACCTTTCGACCCAGGAGATCGTCCACCTGGACGTCAAGCCCAGCAACATAATCATGGGGGGGCCGCCTCGGTTGATCGACCTCAGTATCGCCCGGACCATCAACGAAGCGGCTGCTCTTGACTCTGCAGTGGGAACCGACGCTTATATGGCTCCCGAGCAGTGTGACCCCACGGCGAGCGGCGGAGGCCCGGGCCCGGCTGCAGACGTCTGGGGGCTCGGGGCGACCCTCTTCGAGGCGTGTGCCGGCTATCTTCCATTCAGCCACGGTGTGGACGACGAGGACGCCGAGCCCAACCAACGTTGGCCGCAGATCATCGAAGAGCCCGCAGCCCTTCCTCGAGCAACACCCGATGCTGTCGCAAAGCCGATCCTCGCCTGTCTCGACAAGGACCCGCTCGCGCGCCCGGCCCCCGCCGAGCTCGCCCATCTACTGGAGCCAATCGTCGGCAGCCTGCCGAAACCGGTCCTCGGTATCCTCAAGCCGCGGCTGCACTGAGGATTTACACGACATGATCAGCCGCGGACGTCTTATTGCACTCGTCGTGGTGGGCGGCGTTGGCCTGTTGGGGGGGTGCTCACCGGTATGGTGCGGCGCACGGAGCCGCCTCCCGTGACCCGAATCGAGCTGCGTGCGGAGCCCACCTCAAAGTCGGCCGACCCCTCCCGTGTCGATGTCGTCGACCGGCAGCGCGGACCGGAGACCGGAGTGCGAGGTTCGGATGCGGATGGGGACGACATCTCAGAGGGCGACAACTCCAGCATTGACGAGGGCGGCGATGACTCCAGCGTCGACGAGGGCGACGATTAGAGACTCAGCCGGGTAAGGATTGGTCCCTATGGCCCGGCAAAGATGGCGTCCGCCGTAATCCGTTCGTGGCAGTCGTTGCTGCACGGCACGCGGACACGCGTTCTGATGGCCTTCGTGGTCCTCTTGGCGCTTTCCACGGTGTCTTCGCTCGTCCTGGTCCGGCAAATACTCGTAGTCAGGGTCCACGACGAGATCACCGGCGAGCTGATCCAAGAGACTCAGGAGTTCCGTCGGCTGGCTTCCGGCAACGACCCTCGCACCGGCGAGCCCTTCGAGACCGACCTGAAGGCCATCTACGACGTCTACTTCGACCGCAATGTTCCCAGCGAAGGTGAGGCGCTGGTGGCGCTTCTAAATGGGCGCACGTACAAGTCGAGCTATGCCGCCGACGCCGGCTACCGCCTGAGTCGCCGAACGGGGTTTGTCACTCAACTGTCGGGGCTGGAACGTCCGCAGAGTGGAAGGCTCGAGACTCCGGCCGGAGAGGCCCGTTATCTGGCCATACCCTTGACGGTCTCGGGCAAGAGGAGCCCGGTCGAGGGGACCTTCCTCGTCGCCAATTTCCCGGCTTTCGAGCTTGCGGAGGTCGACGAAGCCGTGCGTGTGGCGACGTTTGTATCTGCAGCCGTGTTCGTCATCGGTTCGATCGTGGCCTGGGGCATCGCCGGCCGGGTGCTGGCCCCGTTGCGCCTCCTGGACGCTGCCGCTCGCTCGATCACTGAGACCGATCTCACACGGCGCATCCCCGTGCGCGGGCGAGATGAGCTAGCACAGCTCACCCGGCGCTTCAACGACATGCTCCATCGGTTGGAAGCGTCCTTCACCCTGCAGCGGCAGTTCACCGATGATGCAAGCCACGAGTTGCGCACACCGATCACGATCATTCGCGGCCACTTGGAGCTCATGGACGATGACCCCATCGAGCGGCGCAAGACGATCGAGATCGTGCTGGACGAGCTTGATCGCATGAGCCGGATGGTCGACGAGTTGCTGCTGCTGGCGCGCGCCGAGCACCCGGACTTCTTGTACCTCGAGGATGTGAACGTGGGCGAGCTCACCAGACAGCTCCACGTCAAGGCGCAGGCTCTGGGCAACAGAGAGTGGCGCCTCGAGCGGGTCGGTCATGGAGTCATCCGGGCCGATGGCCAACGGCTCACACAGGCGATCATGCAGTTGGCGCACAACGCGGCCAGACATACGTCAGACGGGGACGTGATCTCGCTCGGCTCTGCTTCGGGGAACGGGAGCGCCCGTCTTTGGGTGAGCGACGGTGGCCCGGGAATTCCGCCGGCCGATCAGGAGCGCATCTTTACGCGTCTGGCGCGCGGCCGGCACCATGGGCGCTTGGAAGGCACGGGCCTGGGCCTCCCAATCGTCAAGGCGATCGCGGAGGCTCATGGTGGAAAGGTCGAGGTGATGAGCCGTCCGGGGGCCGGGGCGACCTTCACCGTTGTCATCCCGCGTGACCATGTTCTGGTCCGGTTCACGGAGGAATCGCCAAAATGAGAAATCGCATACTCGTCGCCGAGGACGAGGAGCGCATCTCCTCTTTTCTCGAGAAGGGCCTCAAGGCGAACGGGTTCACGACGGATGTGGCGCCGGACGGCGACTCGGCGCTGTTCATGGCGTTGAGCGGACAGTTCGACCTGCTGATACTCGACCTAGGTCTGCCCGGCAAGGACGGCTCAAAGGTGCTTCAGGAGCTTCGGGGCAAAGACAAGGATTTGCCGGTGTTGATCCTCACTGCGCGCGATGGCGTCGCGGACACTGTCGCCGGGCTCGAGAGCGGAGCCGACGACTATATGACCAAGCCTTTTCGCTTCGAGGAGCTCTTGGCGCGTGTGCGGGTGAGACTCCGGGACGAGAGGGTGGCGGAACCGACTGTGCTTACGGTTGGAGAGGCCTCCTTAGACTTGCGCACCCGCCAGGTGAAGCTCGGTGAACGCATCATAGAGCTCACCGCCCGGGAGTTCGCTCTTGCGGAGATGTTTATCCGGCACCCCAATCAGGTGCTGACGCGTGAGCAGTTGCTCAG
>JACDDL010000160.1:0-2976 GCA_013817045.1 Actinomycetota bacterium
ACTTGCCCGACCCGATGCCCCCCGTTAGACCGACGACCAGCATTGGGATGCGCTCCGAAGATCAGGTCTGGCCGCGCTCGCGCCTCAGGTCGTTCATGATCGACTCGATCGATTCGGCGTCCCCGGCGTCCGTCGGCTCGAGCGGCTGTTCGCCGGCCCCCGGGCCCACCTCCGCCTCATCTCCCTCGGCCACCGGAGTCGGATCGAGCTCGGAGGCGACCTCGTCCACGGTTTCTCCCGGCACCGCGCCTGGGTCCGGTTCCTCTCGCAGGAGGCGGGTGTCGAGGTTGTCGGTGTCGCGTTCGGCCGCCGTCAGATGCTCGCGGCCCTCGGGCGGGCGGTCCGGTGCCAGGCTGGCGGTCTGCTCGGCCTCCTCACGCTCCTCCGGCGGGGCGGCCAGCCCCGCCAGCTCGGCGTCGCCGAGCGTCTCCGGCGCGCCGGGGCCGGCGAGCTCGGGCATCGCCTCGGCGGCCGACCCCACCTCGGCTTCGCTCTCCGGCCGATCGACGGTGTCCTCGGTCGGCATGCCTACGCTCTCCGATGCGGCTCTTGCCTCGACCTCCACACCGGAATCCTCGAGCTCCATGTCGTCATCCTCGTCCACGGGCGTCGGGACGTCCGAGGACGGCTCCCCAACCGGAGGGGCCTCTTCCCTCAACGCCTGTTTGCGGGAGAGGCTGATTCGCCGGCGGTCGAGGTCGATGTCGATGATCTTTATCGGGATGCGGTCCTGGACGCCGACCTCGTCCTCGGCCCTCTCGACGTGATGTTCGGCGAGCTCGGAGATGTGGACAAGGCCCTCGATCGCCTCGTCAACCTCCACGAAAGCGCCGAAGGGGACGAGCTTGGTGACGCGCCCCTCGATGACGTCGCCGACCGAATGCGCCCGGGCGAACTGCAGCCAGGGGTCTTCCTGCGTCGCCTTCAGGCTAAGGGAGACCCGCTCCCGCTCCAGGTCCACGTCCAGCACCTGGACCTGGACGCTCGCGCCGACATCGACCACTTCGCTGGGATGGTCGACGTGCTTCCAGGACAGCTCGGAGACATGGACGAGGCCGTCCACACCGCCGAGATCGACGAACGCGCCGAAGTTCACGATCGAAGACACGGTGCCGGTCCGTACTTCGCCCTTCGCCAGCGAGGTGAGGAAGTCCTGGCGCTGCTCCGCCTGGGACTCCTCGAGGAACTTGCGCCGCGACAGGACCACGTTGTTGCGGTTCTTGTCGAGCTCGATGATGCGGCACTCGAGCTCGGTGCCCACGTAGGGCTGCAGGTCCCGGACACGGCGCATCTCGACGAGCGATGCCGGCAGGAATCCCCGCAAACCCACATCCAGGATCAGCCCGCCCTTGACGACCTCGATCACGGGGCCGGTAACCGTCCCGTCCACCGACTTGATCTCCTCTATCCGGCCCCATGCCCGCTCGTACTGAGCCCGCTTCTTGGACAGGATGAGGCGCCCGTCCTTGTCCTCCTTCTGCAGAACGAGCGTCTCGACCGTCTCGCCCACCGACACGACCTCCGAAGGGTCGACGTCGTTTCGGATGGACAGCTCCCGGGCCGGGATGACGCCTTCCGACTTGTAGCCGATGTCGACCAGTGTTTCGTCCTTGTCCAGCTTGACGATCGTGCCGGTAACGAGGTCGCCTTCCTCGAAGGGCTTGATCGTCGCCTCGATGGCGGCGATGAGCTCCTCCTCGGTGCCGTAGACATCGTTCTCGACGATGACGCCGCCGGCGAAGGTCTCGCCGGAGGTCGAAGGCGCCGTGCGCGTGATCAGCCCACCCTGCCCGTCGGGGAGAGTTTGCTCTTGCTCCGGCGCCGCCGGTGGCGTCGGGGAGGCCGGGGCCTCGGTGGTGTCTTGGGTCATATGAGTTGGGTTCCTCCTCGCAAAGATTCGCCCCTGGGGGCCGGAAAAGTATACGGCGGCCGCCGGAGGCCGCTATCACCGCCCCCGAGGAGGGGCACAAAGCAAGGGCCCCCTCGCGTGAGGGGGCCCTTGGCCGAACGGAAACGCGGAACCTATCTGTGGAGCTGGCCTCGAATTGCTCCATCCGGGTAGTTCACGTTGTGGATGTTCACGTAGTAGCGGCCGGGATGCTCCTTGATGTCGCGGATCTCGCCTCTTGCCACTCCGCCGACACAGCCCTTCACCGCCGTGAAGCTGCCGGGCAGTGGCTCCGAAGCGGCGAACAGCTCGACGACAACGTCGCCCGCCTCGTCCCTGGGCGCCTCGTGGATGTGCGCCGCCACGGGGCCTCCGATGCGGTGGAACGAGAGGTGGTAGCAAACCCTCCTCTTCTTTGCGTTGAGCTTGATCGACGCGCTGCCGGCACCGTTCGGGTCACCGGGACCGGGAACTTCCTTCTCGCCCGTGAGTTTCGCCTCTCTATGTGCCACTGCGGCGGAGGCGTCAACGGCCCCAAGCACGAACATCGAAGCGATCAAGCCGGCGCAACAGAGAACTGCCAAGACCTTCTTACTCATAGATCGACCTCCCATAGGCGACAACGACACGGAACCGACCTTAACCATACGCATCCCGGCCCATCCAGGGATTGCCCGATTCGGAAGCTACGCACTCCGGTCCGGGAGTCTCGCTCGACGTCATCGACTCCACCGGCGGCGCCCCTGTCCGAAGTCCCATTGCGAGTTGGGACGACGCGGAGTCGCTGTCGTTGGACGTCTCGTCCGGCTCACACACCTCTCGGTTCCGCCGGGCCTGTCCGATGCCGCAGGATCACGAGATCCGCATCTGCGCCTATCCGTACCGCTTCGCCGGCGACGGGCGGACGACGCTCCTGACCGAGGGCGACCCGGGCGAAGGGCATGCCGTCAGCGCCGTCGTTCGGGTGGACACCTCGGGCGGGTGCTGTTCGAAGAGGGATATGCGAGCCCTTCTGTGCCACGAGGTGGGCCACGCGTTTGGGTTGGATCACCGCTCGGTCAAGAGCCGGTCGTGCATGGCGGACCCCA
>JACDDL010000160.1:2986-6920 GCA_013817045.1 Actinomycetota bacterium
CCCCATCACCAGCGCCCAACCCGACGACCGGGACATCGCGACCCTCGACCGGATCTATGGAGGGCCCGGCGAGCCAGAGGCGCAAAGCCCGCTGCCGGCCCTGCCGCTGTAGGGCCACGGCAACCACCAGAACTCCGCCGCACTTGCGATTTTCCGTTCAGGTTCGAGCTTGACCTTCCGAAACAACGAACCGTAAACGTCCCCGTGCCGTACCATTCCAGTATCTGGAATAAGGCTCGCACCTGGGTCTGTTCCATTCCACCCGAAAGGGCAAACCCGTCGTGAGGCGGGGACGCAAAGCAATGGGACCTCGACGTGAGGCTGCCCAGCTACCGAAGGGAAGTGTTCAGTTTGCACAAGACCGCACGAACGGGCACAGAGAGGACTTCTATCGGGATCGGAACGGCGTTTTTCCGTGCTCGCGGCCCTCGTAGTTCCCCTGTCGGGAACCGCACTCGCATCCCATGTAGCTACGGTCACGGTCACACCGCCGGTCGGGATCAAGGCGTCGGGTGTCTGCAGTCCGTTTCTCGTGACCACGAGCGGCGGCACCAATCCAGTCGGCGCCCGGGTCGATGTCGAGGTCGTCGGCACCACTCCGCTTCAGTTCTGCCTGCCGCCCGCCGGCTCGAATCCGGTGCTGATCGATCCGGCGACCGGGGACCTGGGATCCGGTCCGGTCGAGGTCGACGGGGACATCGGCGGAGAAGCGGTGACGAGGGCCGCCGTTGCCCTCGGTGAAGGCAGCTTCACCTTCGGGATCGAGTCCGCCGTGGTCGGGACGGCGGATATCACCGCCTTTGTCGAGGAGGCCCCGGAAACGACGACCCCGATGTGGGGGAGCCGGCCGACACGGCAAGCCAGATCTTCGTAATCGGTGGTGGGAGCGGCGGGGGCACCGAGGTCCCCGGAGCCACCGCTCAGGTGACGTCGCTGGACTGTGTGCCCGAGAACGCCAGCAACCCTTCGGGCTCGGCCCACAACTTCTTCTGCTACGCCACGGGTGCAGGAGGAGCGGCCATCACGGGCGCGGAGGTGAACTTCGATGTCACCGGAGGTCCCCAACGGAGCCCGGGTCGGCCCGACCGCCTGCGGCTACACCGACGCGAACGGCGTCGCCCAGTGCAAGTACGGGGATGGCGGCGGCTCCCCTGCGGGGACCGACTCCATAACCGCCTACACCGGCCCGACCCTGGGGTCCTCGCTCAACAGGGACCAGGTGCACAACACGTTCACTTCGGGTGGTTCGGTCGTCAAGAGGCTCAAGTCGAGGGTCAGCATCGCCAAGAGGTTCACGGGCAAGGTGCGATCTCGAGCAGGAAAGTGCGAGTCGCGCCGCAGGGTCGTCTTGAAAAAAGTCCGCAAAGGCCCCGACCGCAAGATCGGCAAGGATAGAACCAACAAGGGGGGGACCTACAGGATCACCAAGCGCGGCATGAAAGGGCGGGTCTACGCGGTCGCCAAGCGCAAGAAGCTGCCGACCAAGATCTGCAAGAAGGCCAGGTCCAGGACGGTGAGGCGTCGCTAGGCCGTCTCACCAACGAAGGTCGAGGGCGCCGGGTGAGTCACCGGCGCCCTCAGCCTTTGGCCTCGGCCCAGTTGCGGCCCCAGGAGGATTCGACCCCCAGCGGCGCCTTCATCTCGGCGACCCCGACCATGGCGGCCACCACGATGGCCTCGGCGCGCCCCTCCTCGTCCTCGGGAACCTCGAACACGAGCTCGTCGTGGACCGTCAGGATCATCTCGGTCCCGAGTCCCTCCGCCCTCAGCTCACGATCCACCCGGATCATCGCGAGCTTCATGATGTCGGCCGCCGAACCCTGGATGGGGGCATTGAGCGCCTGACGCTCTCCGATCGCCCGCACCCGCGGGTTGCCGCTGCCGAGCTCGGGCAGATAACGGCGCCGCCCGAACATCGTGGTGGTGAATCCGTCGGCGTAGGCCTGGGTCACCACCCGATCGAGGAACCTGGCGACTCCCCCGAACTGCTCGAGGTAGGCGTCCATGATCTCCTGCGCCTCGGGCACCGTCACGTTGAGCCGCTCCGCCAGGCCCGGCGCGCCCATGCCGTAGGCGAGCCCGTAGTTGACCATCTTCGCCACGACGCGATGTTTCGTCTCCAGGCTCTCGGCGGGCAGACGGTAGATACGCGCCGCGGTCGCAGAGTGGACGTCCTCGTCGTTGGCGAACACCGCTATGAGCACCGGGTCCTCCGAGAGGTGCGCCATCACCCGCAGCTCGATCTGTGAGTAGTCCACCGACAGCAGCAGGTGGCCGGGCTTTGCGATGAAGGCCCTTCTGATCTGACGTCCCAGGTCGGTCCTTATGGGGATGTTCATGAGGTTCGGGTTGGTGCTCGAGAGTCGTCCCGTGGCGGCAATCGTCTGGTCGTAGGTGGTGTGGACCCGCCCATCGGCGCCGTCGACCAGGGGGGGAAGCGCATCGACGTAGGTGTTCTTCAACTTCGCCAGCTCGCGGTGCTCGAGCAGGCTCCGGACGAAGGGGTGCTGGTCCACGAGCTGCGCCAGCGCCCGCGCGTCGGTGGAAAGCCCCGTCTTGGTTCGGCGGGTGGTCTTCAGGCCGAGCTTGTCGTAGAGGAGGACCCGCAGCTGTGAGGGGGAACCAAGGTTGATCCGTTCCCCGGCCGCTTCGTAGCACTCCGCCTCGAGCTCGGCGACGCGCTTGTCCAGACCGCGCGCCATCTCGGCGAGGTAATCGAGGTCGATTCCGACCCCCACCTGCTCCATCCGAGCCAGCACGGGGACGAGGGGATGCTCGATGTCCACGTACAGGTCCGCCATCTCGAGGCGCCTGAGCTCCGGCTCGACCGCCTGCGCCACCTCGGCGACGGCCAGCGCACGCAGGCAGGCGTCTTCTGCTTCGATCTCCTGGGGCGCCCCGTCAAGGTCCAGAGCTCCCTGAGCGCCGGCCTCGGGGCGCTCGATTCCTTCGATCGCCTTCAACTCCCTGCCCGTGTACTTGCGGGCGACCTCCTCCAGCGCATAGCCGGATGCCCCGGGGTCGAGCAGGTAGGTGGCTATCCGGGTGTCCAGGCGCAGCCCGCCCAAGGGAACCCCGATCGCCGCCAGGGAAAGGATCACCGCGCGCGCGCCGTGTGCGACCAGTGGGAGCTCGGGGTCCGCAAGGACCGGTCCCAGGGCCGTACGCACCTCTTCCGGGGCCACGCCCGACGGCCCCAGCGGCACCCATCCCACCTGGCCGGCACCCCAGGAGAAGGCCAGGGAGCGCGGCCCCCCGCGCGCCGACGACGGCACGAGGTCAAGCGAGCCGCCACCTGCCGACACGAGCCGGCGCGCCAGCTCCTCCAGGCGGTCCGGCGCGCCGAACTCCTCGACCTCCAGCTCGAATGGCTCGCCCTCGCCCTCGGCTGCGTCGGGAAGATCGGCGAGCAGTCGCTCGAGCAACGACCGGAACTCGAGTGAGCCGAACAGCTCCCGCACCTCTTCGAGGTCCCACGCGCTCATCTTGAGGTCGTCGAGCGAGGCGTCCTCCAGCGGCACCTCGACCAGGGTCGACAGCTTCTTGTTGATCGCAACCTGATCGGCGTGGGCAGCGAGGTTCTTCGCCAGCTTCGGCGTCTGCTCGGCGGCATGTGCGACGACCTCTTCGGCGCTCCCGTACTTCTGCACAAGCTTCGCAGCGGTCTTGGTCCCGACACCGGGAACACCCGGGAGGTTGTCGGAGGTGTCACCCTCCAACGCCTTGAGATCCACGTACTTTGCGGGGGGCACCCCATAACGTTCTGCGACCGCCTTTGCGTCCATCTCGACGATGTCGCTGATCCCCCGGCGGTTGTAGAGCACCCTGATGTTGCCCCCGACCAGCTGAAAGAAGTCACGGTCGCCCGTGACGATTCGCACGTCCACCTCAGAGGCGGCCGAGCGCTTGGCAAAGTAGGAGATGATGTCGTCCG
>JACDDL010000027.1 GCA_013817045.1 Actinomycetota bacterium
ATGGATCGCCGGCGTGAAAGCCACAGGCGATGTTGGCGGACGTGACAAATTCCAGGATTTCATCGTCGTTGCCGAGCGAGTAGGCGCCAAAGCTCTCGCCCATGTCGCAGTTAAGGTCTACTCGGTGCACGGTCTTCGGCCCCCTTCAGCTCGCCCACGACGTTTTCCACATATCTAAGCGCCTCATGCGCGGCGTCGATCGTGACCTCCGTAAAGCGGATTTCGTTGCCCGGCCTGAGCTGCGCCACCGCCCCGAGATCGGCTCTGATCACCTGCGCGACCATCGGGTATCCCCCGGTCGTCTGGCGATCCGCGAGGAGCACGATGGGTTCGCCGCCGGGCGGCACCTGCACGGTTCCCGTCAGCACCGCTGTTGATATCAACTCCGCCCCCTTGGCCGACCGGAGCTCACGGCCCGATAGACGGTAGCCCATGCGATCGGATCTCGTCGATATCTCGAAGGTCTCGGTGACAAATGCCTTGCGGTCGGCCTCGTCCATCATGTCCCATTGCGGCCCCGGAATAAAACGAATGGGTCCGGATCGGTAGAGTCGTTCTGGATTCGACAAAACGCGACCCGTGAGCGCGAACGGCAGCGGTCCGAGGCTTTGGCCCGAATCCAACATCGCGCGCTGGGCGGCCGCCCCGGCGCGGCCGCGCGCGAGCTGGTCCCCCGCTCGCAATGGGCGACCCTCGAGCCCGCCGAGCCCAGCCCTCAGATAAGTGCTGCGACTTCCCATCACAGTCGGTACGTCGATCCCGCCGGCCACGGCAAAATACGCGCGCCAGCCTCTGCGGGCGTCATCGAATTCGACGACCGAACCGTCCTCCACGTAGATGGCACGCCAGGACGGCAGGGCAACACCGGAGATTGCGAGCGAGAAGTTGGCGCCGCAGATCGCAATGAGTGCACGTTTTCGAAACTCCAGGCGCATGCCCCCCGAGGTGATCTCAAGGCCCGCTGCGTCCTCGTCGTTTCCGACGAGCAGGTTCGCCGCGCGCAGCGCATTGCCGTCCATCGCTCCGCTGGGGCTCACGCCCTGTTTGGCGAACCCAATGCGTCCGAGATCTTGCACGGTCGTGAGGAGCCCGGGAGCAAGGACCTTCAACTCACGCTTCCTCCCGCTGCGTCCGCTCGTACTCCTTCTTACTGACCGCCGTGAACCGAACGAGGTCACCCGCCTGCAGCAGGCTGGGTGAATGGCGGGTGGGGTCGAACAGCCTGAGCGGGGTGCGCCCGATCAGCCGCCATCCGCCCGGCGTTTCTATCGGATAGACACCGGTCTGTCTCCCCGCAATGCCCACCGATCCCGCGGGGATCTTTTCGCGTGGAGTATCGAGCCGCGGCGCGCTGATCCGCTCGGACATCCCGCCGAGGTATGGGAACCCGGGAGCGAAGCCGATCATGTAGACCGGATAGGTGGACTCACAGTGGATCGCAACCACCTCGTCGGGACTGAGATCATTTCGCGCTGCGACCGATTCGAGGTCTGGCCCGAAGTCGCCGCCATAGCACACCGGGATCTCTACCGTGCGCGCCTCGGTCCCCGAAATCTGCGCGGGCAGCGCTTCGATAACGCGTCCGATCTCCGCCACGAGCTCCTTGTAGCTGGCGCGAAGGGGATCGTAAATAACCGTCACGTTCGTGAACGTCGGTATGTGCTCGACGGTCGCCGGGAGCGAAGCGGCCTCCAGCCGGTCCCAAGACGCTTTGACGCGCCAATTTATGGCCTGGTCGATCTCGTCGCCGAACGCGATAACGAGCGCGCAGTCACCGAGCGGCGACATTTGAGGGCGTTCGAAGATGCTCACCCCCTTTTCACCCACCTCCGGGCACTCGCGGGCTACGATGGCCTTTTGTAACATTTACCGGCAGTGGGACGGATAGGCGAGGAGTTGTGGACGCGTGGCGGTCACACGGCCTGCAGGGCAAAAGACCGGGTCCGTGGTCGATCCGGCGGCGGCCCGCGCGCCCATACGCGCCGGCGACTACACCGGCACGACCGCGGGCCTGGCCCCCGGCTTTGCCCAGGCGAACCTGGTCGTGGTCCCGGCGGAGCTCGCGTTCGAATTCGTTGTTTTTTGTCACCGAAACCCTAAGCCATGCCCACTGCTCGAGGTGCTCGAGCCCGGCGATCCCGTCCCGCACCTCACGGCTCCCGAATCCGACCTTCGCACCGACATTCCCGCCTACAGGGTCTATAGGCACGGCGAGCTTGTCGATGAGGTCACCGACATCATCGGGGACTGGCGCGAAGACGCGGTCGGGTTCTTGCTTGGGTGCAGCTTCACGTTTGAGGAGGCGCTGATCGAGGCCGGTGTGCCCGTGCGCCACCAGGAGCTCGAAACGACCGTCCCGATGTATCGCACGAACGTCGATTGCCGGCCGGCGGGATCCTTCGGCGGAAAAATGGTCGTGTCGATGCGGCCGGTCCATGCAACCAAGGTCAGCCGCGCCGTGCAGGTGACGGGACGGCTGCCTGCGGCTCACGGGGCGCCGGTGCAGGTCGGCGATCCGGCGGCATTGGGCATCGCCGACGTCGCACGGCCGGATTACGGCGATCCCGTCCCGATCGCGCACGATGAGATCCCGCTGTTCTGGGGGTGTGGAGTCACACCGCAGTCGGTTGCCCTTGACAGCAAACCGGAATGGATGGTGGCGCATAGCCCTGGTCGGATGTTCATCACAGACGTCCCGAACCACGAGCTCGACGTGCTGGGGGGTGGGTTCCTCGCCTCTTGGACGAAATGAGACGAATCGGCCGCACCGAACTTAACTAGTGTGAGGGTGAACGAGGGGGATTTGCCATGCGGAGGATCGTGTCGATCGTAGCCGTATTGGGTTGTCTGATGGTGCCCGCCTGCGCCCCGGGGGGAGAAGAGCCCGGCGGGACCGAAGGGGGCGGCGGCACCGTGAAGATCGGCGCCGTCTTTCCGCTTACGGGCGCCTCGGCGGCGACCGGTAAGAAAACGCTCGAGGGAGTGAAGCTTGCCGCGGAAATCGTCAACGAGAATCTGCCCGACATCGACCTGCCCCTTGCCGAAGGAGAAGGCCTGCCGAACCTCGACGGCGCGACGGTGGAAGTCGTTTCGGCCGACCACGAGGAGGATCCCGAGAAGGGGGCCGCCGAGACCGAGCGCCTCATCACCAGCGAAAACGTCGTCGCGATGACGGGTGCGTATTTCTCGTCGGTCACCTTGACCGCCTCCGAGCGGGCCGAGCGCCTCGGCGTGCCGTTCGTCAACGGCTCGTCGTCGTCGCCTGGGCTCACCGAGGAGCGCGATTTGGATTTCTTTTTCCGCACCGGGCCCTCGGACAGGACGTTCGCCGAGACCTTCTTCGACTTTCTCGACGACCTCAACGAGCAAAAGGGCGGCAAGGTCAACGATGTAGCAATCCTCCACGAGAACACCGAATATGGAACCGATGCGGCGGCGGTCACTGAAGAGGTCGCGAACGAGCGCGGCTACGAGGTGGTCGCCACCATCCCACACGGCAACGGAGTTGCGGACGTTACTCCCGAGGCATCGAAGGTCAAGTCGATCGACGCAGATGCAGTGTTCCAGGCGTCGTACCACGCCTGAGGCGATCTTGTTCACAAAGACCTTTCAGCAACTCAACTACGCACCGAACATCCTTGCCTACGGGGCGGGGTTCTCCGACGCGGCGTATTTCGAAGCGGTTGGAGATCTCGGCAACTACACGATCTCGCGCGCCGCATGGGCGCTCGACGCAGTCAAGGATCGTCCTGCTGCGGTTGAGGTTGCGAATATGTTTCGGGACCGCTACGGAGACGAGATGGACGAGAACTCGGCGCGTGACTTCACCGCGGCCCTGACTCTGTTTCAGGCGATCAATGAGGCCGGGAGCACCGAGCCGGAGGCCATCCGCGACACTCTCGAGGGTCTCGAGGCCGGTGCGGACGAGACCATCATGCCGTGGGACGGCATCACTTTCGACGACAGCGGTCAAAACGAACTTGCTCGCGGCGTGATCCTCCAATACCTCGACGGTGGGTACAAGCTCATATGGCCATTCGATAAGGCGACTGCCGAGGTCAAGGTGCCCGTGCCCCCGTACGATCGGCGTTAGCGCCGCGGGGATGGAGGTATTTGCACAGACCATTGTGAGCGGCCTTTTGCTGGGCGCGGTCTTGGGCCTGATCGCCGTCGGGCTCACGCTGATATTTGGCGTGGTCGACATCGTTAACTTCGCCCACGGCGAGTTCTTAATGGTCGGAATGTACATCGCCTTCTTCGCGTGGCGCCTGTGGGGAGTAGACCCACTTTTCTCGATACCTCTTGCCGCCCTCGGAGTGGGGATACTTGGAGTGATCAGCTATCTAACCTTCGTGAGACACGCGATGCGCGGGACACTGCTATCGCAGATCTTCGTCACGTTCGGACTGCTGATCTTCCTGCGGGGCCTGGCCCAGGCCTTGTTCTCGTCGAACTTTCGCGGCGTTCAAGGATCGATTCTCGGAGACGTTGGTTTAAGCGTCGGAGGTGTGTCGGTGCCCGGGCCGCAGCTGGCCGCCGCGGTCGGGAGCCTGATCGCCACCAGTGCGATCGGGTGGTTCGTATGGCGAACACGGATGGGGAAGGCACTCATGGCGACCTCCCAAGACCGCGAGGCGGCGGCGATGCTCGGGATCAACCCCCATCGAATGTTTGCCCTCGCATGGTTCATCGGAGGGATCGCCACAGGGGTTGCGGCCGCGCTAATCGTTTCCTACCAGCCGGTGCATCCCAACTCGGGCATCGCCTACGGACTCCCCGCGTTCATGATTGTCGCCCTAGGCGGATTTGGGTCGATCGGAGGAGCCCTCGCGGCCGCGTTTCTCGTCGGACTGATCGAGAACATCGCCGGCTTCTATTTGCCGACCGAGTACAAAGAACTGTGGATCTTCGTGCTGTTCTTGATAGTCGTGATTGCACGCCCGCAGGGACTTCTGGGGAGGCGATAAGTGGCCGGCGCGTCCGAAGTTGCGGGCGACGAGCGCACGGTTGAAAGAGGGCGGCCGTGGCGCAGGCAGGAGCTGTGGCCGTGGGCCGCCTTCATGGTCGTCTTCGGGCTCATGCCGGTCCTCTACAGCGCGCCCTATCAGCACAACATCGCGGTTCTCATCTGCCTCACCGCCCTCATGGCAACCGGCTGGAATCTGCTCGGGGGCTTCACCGGACAGATTTCGCTGGGCCATGCGCTGTTCTTCGGAGTCGGCGCATACACCGTGACGGTCGGTGAGCTGCGCATCGGCTTGAATCCGTGGCTCGGAATGCTGCTGGGTGCAGCGATCGCGGTGGCCGTGTCGATGATCGTTGGGCTGCCGGTATTCAGGTTGCGGGGCCACTACTTTTCCATCGCGACGATAGCTGTCGGTGAGATAGCGTTCCTGATCTTCTTGAACTGGCAGTTCGTCGGGGCGGCAGGGGGACTGTCGATTCCGATCAAGGAGGACAGCCTTTTGGAGCTGCAGTTCTCCGGCCAACACAAATGGGAATACTATTACCTCGCCGCGGGGCTGTTGCTGCTCGCGCTCGTCGCGACCCAACTAATCCTGAAGTCGCGCACCGGCTACTACCTGGCAGCGATTCGCGAGGATCAGGAGGCTGCCGCATCGGTAGGGATTCCCGTTGCCCGCTACAAGCAGATCGCGCTGTCGTTCTCCGCCGCAACGGTCGCGATCGCCGGCGCGTTCTTCGCCCAGTACGTGTTGTTTGTGGATCCAGTCAGCGTCCTGGAGCTCGCGATATCGATTCAAATCACGATTGCCGCTGTACTGGGTGGGGTGAAAAGCATGTGGGGACCAGTGATTGGAGCCGCCGTTCTGCTGTCCCTTACCGAGACCGCCCGCCTTTACCTCGGAGGCACGGGCGAAGCGTTGAACCTAGTTGCCTACGGCCTGCTCGTAATGCTCATAGCCGCGTTTGAGCCGAATGGGCTGATCGGACTCGCACAGCGGTTCCGCAGGCCAAGGAACACACGGGGGCAGCGCTGATGGTGCTGTTAGAGGTGAACGGGGTTACGAAACACTTCGGCGGTGTCGCTGCGAACGAGAATGTGAGTTTCTCCGTCGAAGAGGGCGAACTGGTTGGAATCATGGGTCCCAACGGCGCCGGCAAGACGACCTTGTTCGACCAGATCACCGGCTTCCAGGCGCCGGATTCCGGCCGGATCATCTTCGATGGCCGCGACGTCACCGGGAAGCGGCCCGATCGCATCTGTGCAGCCGGACTGGCACGCACCTTCCAGATCGTGCGGGTGTTTCCCGAGCTGACCGTGCTCGACAACGTCGTCGTTGGCGCACTGCATCGTCACAAAGATGTAGGGGTCGCACAAAAAAGGACATACGAGCTGCTCGAACGTGTGGGCCTGGAGGACCGTTCAAACGCCTTAGGCAGGGAGCTTCCACTCGCCGCAAGAAAGCGGGTCCAACTGGCACGGGCACTGGCAACCGAGCCGAGAATGCTGTTCCTGGACGAAGCGATGGCCGGACTGAACAAGAAGGAGGCGGGCGCCGCGGTCGAGCTTCTCAAGTCGTTTCGGCAAGAGATAACGATCGTCATGACCGAGCACGTCATGGAGATCCTGATGCCCCTTTCTGATCGTGTGATCGTTCTCGTCGAGGGGAAGAAACTCGTGGAGGGGCAGCCCAAAGAGGTAAGCACCGACAAGCGCGTTGTTGCCGCGTATCTGGGGGAGAAGTTCGTTGCTTCGGGTGAGTGACCTGTCTGTTGACTATTCGGGTGCGGTGGCGCTCAGCGAGGCCAGCCTCGAGGTGAACGATGGGGAGGTGGTCGGCGTCATCGGAAACAACGGCGCCGGAAAGACCACTTTACTCAAGGCGATCTCGGGCACCGTCGCCCGCCGGGGAGAAATCGAGATGGACAACAAGGTCATCTCGGGGCTCCCGGCCCACGAGATCCCGGCACACGGCATCGGTCATGTCCCCGAGGGCAGGCGGCTGTTCCCGTACTTGAGCGTTGAGGACAACCTTGCGCTCGGAGCCTACTCGCAAACTCAGGCTCACTCAGACGATTTCGAGCGCGTCTATGCGCTCTTTCCCCGGCTGAAGGAACGCCGCAGACAACAGGCGGGGACACTCTCTGGCGGAGAGCAGCAGATGGCGGCGATAGCGCGCGCGCTGATGTTGCGACCCAAACTGCTAATGCTCGATGAACCCTCGCTCGGCCTCGCTCCGGTCATCGTCGACCAGATCTACAACACGATCGCGCAGCTGGGCAAGAGTGGGTTCACGATTCTGTTGGCGGAGCAGAACGTCGCCGAGTGCCTCGAAGTGAGCAGTCGGGCCTATGTCCTGCAGACGGGCTCGATCATTCGTTCGGGGCCGTCGCAAGAACTGCAAAAAAGCGACGCTATCCGCCAGGCCTTCCTCGGAATCTGAGGCGCGCGCCGACTTGCATCAACCCCGGTCCAGAACTTCCGGCGTGGTCCGTTGGAGCACCCGACAGTCGCGCTGGACCGACGCGCCCGGCATAGGGTTGCGGGCACTTGACCCGGATCCCTGTGGCAAAGTATCGACGGATCTCGTATAACACTCACGAAATCTAGGCCGCGCAGTCACCGCACCAGTCCTATAGAGACGAGGAGTTGATTGCGTCGGAAAGCGCCGAACTCACTCTCTTGATGTCGGGGACGAGTTTGGCAACCCGCTGACGGCTCAACCTCGTCGACGGACCGGACAGGCTGACGGCCGCTAGAATATGACCGTCTGAGCTCAACACCGGTGCGGCGAGGCAGTGGACGCCCACTTCTTGCTCGCCAAAATCTGTGGCAAAACCTTGCCGTCGAACCTGCGCCAGCTCGGCGACAAGGTCGGATCTGTCGGTGATGGTGTTGGAAGTCTGCCTAGGAAACCTCGCTTGATCGAAGATAAAATCCATCAATCGCCTAGGCTGGTAGGCGAGAAGCACCTTACCCGTTCCGGCGGTGTGCAGCGGAACTCGGTTACCAGGCTCGGTGAACATGCGGAGGAGGCGCCCCGGAGGAGGAACTTGTTCGATGTAGAGGGCGGAGTTCTGCTCCAGAATGGCGAAATTGGCCGTCTCCTGACTTAGCTCCATGAGCTCGCTCAAGAACGGCAGGATAAGGGGACCGACACGCTCGCGCGTAGCGGCGGCCACCCCCAGTAATTGCAGCCCGAGACCGTACCTGCGCGTGGAGGGATTATGTCTGACGTAACCACCTACGGCCAAGCTTTTCAGCAATCTATGAACGGTTGCGCCCGGGAGCCCCGTAGCTGCAGAAATCTCACTGACGCCTAGCTCCCGCTCTGATCGGCTGAGCAGATCCAGGATCGCGAGCGCCCGCTCGACCGACTGCACTTTGTCCGAACGTGCAGGGGACCGATTTTGGCGTCTCACGTCCGCAATGATAAGGGCCGCCTAGGGAATGAATAGAAGTCCAGTCCCTCCGATGGCCAGCCAAGCTGGAGCGGTAAGGCAACTCCTTTTCCACCATGCGGAATCGCGGCCTTGACCATCCCTGAGCTGAACCGCTAGCATCTCCCCGGGAGGAGGGCCGTCCGTAAAGGGAGCCGATGAAGTTCTGCGCCAACGTCTCACTGCTCTTTGCCGAAGTGGAGCTCATCGAGCGCTTCGGGAAAGCAGCGGAAGCCGGTTTCGCGGCGGTCGAATTCTGGTGGCCTTCCGGGGAGGACCTGGGCCGGGTCGAGAAGGCGATCAAGGAGACCGGCATCGAGGTAGCGCTGTTCAACTTCGACGCGGGTGACATGTCCAGCGGCGACCGCGGGCTCTTGAGCGACCCCGAGCGCCACCAGCAATTCCGCGACAACGTACCCACTGCCCTCGAGCTTGCCCGAAGCGTCGGCTGCTCTCGACTGAATGCACTTGTGGGACACGATCTTGACGGCATCGACACTTCCGAGCAGCTCGAGCTGGCCCGGACCAACGTCGCTTGGGCCGCCGATCAGGCCGCCGAGCACGGCGTCGAAGTCATGATCGAGGCGGTCAACACCTATGAGAACGGTCCCTATCTGCTTCCCAAGACCGAGGCCGCCGCGCGCTTCGTGCGAGGAGTCGGGCGCGACAACGTGAGGCTGCAGTACGACGCCTACCACATGCAACGCATGGAGGGGAATATCGTCGCCACCCTGCGCGAGCATTCCGGCAAGATCGACCACGTCCAGGTCGCCGACTCTCCTGATCGCGGCGAGCCCGGCACGGGTGAACTCAACTATCCCTACATCTTCGCGGCGCTCGACGAACTCGGATATGGCGGCTGGATCGGTCTCGAATACAACCCCACCGGGGAGACGGAGGAGAGCCTCGCCTGGCTGCCGCGAGAAAAGCGCAGCCGCGAGGTGCGGGTCGAGGAGCTACATCTCTAGGGGGGAGGGCGATTGAGCGCGGAAAAGGTCGGGTTCATAGGGCTCGGGATCATGGGCGAACCCATGGCCCGCAACCTTATGAAGGCCGGGCACGAGCTCGTAGTTCACAACCGCAGCCGCGGGCCCGTCGACAAATTGGCAGCCGACGGGGCGCAGCCCGCAGAGATCCCCCGAGAGGTGGCCGAGCAAGCGGGCGTGGTCATAACCATGCTGCCGGACTCGCCCCAGGTCGAGGAGGTCTTCGAGGGCGACGCCGGCCTCCTTGCGGGCGCAAGCGAGGGCGCGTTGCTCGTCGACATGAGCACGATCTCTCCGCTCGTGACCAAGAAGCTCGCCGAGACGGCAAGCGAGCGGGGCGTCCGGATGCTCGACGCGCCGGTGAGCGGCGGCCAACCCGCCGCAGTCAGCGGGGAGCTATCCATAATGGTGGGGGGTGCCGACGACGACTTCGCTCGGGCCGAGCCCCTCTTTGGCGCCATGGGGACCGCGGTGCACGTGGGGGGTACGGGCACGGGGCAAGTCGTCAAGGCCTGCAATCAGATCATCGTCGCCGTCGTAATCGAGGCCGTGAGCGAGGCGCTCGTTCTGGGCTCGAAAGCGGGCGTAGATCCGGCCAAGGTAATCGAGGCGGTTTCCGGCGGACTTGCCGGTACCAAGGTCATGGAGGCGAAGCGGTCCAATTTCCTCGACCACGACTTCGAGCCGGGGTTCCGCGTCCAGTTGCACCATAAGGACCTCGGGATCGCGCTTGCGACGGCGCGTGAGGCCGGAGTGGCGCTACCTCTGACGGCGGTCGTCGACCAGATGCTGCAGGCACTTCAGGTCAAGGGCCGCGGGGGCCTCGACCATTCTGCCCTCCTGACACTGATCGAGGAGGCAGCCGAGCACCAGATCGGCGTCGCCGCCAAGGCGCCCTCGTAGGCGTCCCGTCCCGGTAAGGAGGAGGCGTGGAACGCATCAACGTAATGGACGCAGCGGTCCAGATCATGGAGGACGAGGGCGTTGAATACGTCTTCGGGATTCCCGGCGCGGCGATCCTCCCGCTCTACAAGGCGCTCAGTCACTCCCGCAAGATCCGTCACATCACCGTGCGCCACGAGGAGGGCGGGACGCACGCCGCCGACGCCCTGGCGCGGGTGACCGGCGGCGTGGGGGTGGCCATCGGGACGTCGGGGCCCGCGGGGACCAACATGATCACCGGCCTTTATACGGCCAAGGCCGATTCGATACCGATCATCTGCATCACCGGCCAGGCGCCCACACACCTGCTCCACAAGGAGGCCTTCCAGGCGGTCGAAATCACCGAGATCGCCAAGCCGGTCACCAAGTGGGCGGTGCAGGTCAAGGAGTCCGCCCAGGTCCCGTGGGTCTTTCGCGAGGCCTTTCGCGTCGCCCGGGAGCGACGTCCCGGTCCCGTGCTGATCGACCTCCCGCTCGACGTCACCAAAGACCAGGAAGTCGAGTACGAGCTCGGGCTCGATCAGTCTCTGCCGGTGGAGCGCCCTGCGCCAAGCCGCGACGCGATTCGCAGGGCCATGGCGATGCTCCTCGAGGCTGAGCGACCGCTGCTCATGCCGGGTGGGGGCGTCATCATCTCCGGTGCCTCGGAGCCGCTCATGGAGCTGGCCGAGTACCTTCAGGTGCCCGTCACCCCCACCTACATGGGCAAGGGATCCATTCCCGAAGATCACCCGCTCTACGCGGGCATCGTCGGGATCCAGACCCAGCAGCGCTACGCGAACCAACTCTTCCTCGAGAGCGACTTCGTCCTTGCGGTCGGGGCCCGTTTCGCTGAGCGTCACACCGGCGACCTCGATGTCTACCGGGGCGATCGCACTTTCGTCCATGTCGACATCGATCCCAGCCAGATAGGGATGGTCTTCCGCCCGCACCTCGGCATTGTTTCCGACGCCAAGCTTGCGCTCGAGGCACTTCTTGACGCGGCGCGCGATATGACGCCACCCCGCGAGCCGGGAAGTTGGGTGGAACGCGTCTACGAGCTCCGCTCGACCCTTCTGCGCAAGCTCGACTTCGACGATGTCCCTATCAAGCCGCAACGCGTCTTCAAGGAAATGAACGAGATCTTCGACGGAGACGAGATCATCGTCACGGCGATCGGTCTCTACCAGATCTGGAGCGGCCAGTTCCAGAAGACTTACAAACCACGCCATTACATCTGCTGCGGTCAGGCGGGACCGCTCGGCTGGGAGGTGCCTGCCTGCATCGGCGCCAAACTCGGGCGTCCGGATAAGCTGGTGGTCGGCGTCGTCGGCGACTTCTCATTCGAGTTCCTGATGGAGGAGGTGGCTGTTGCCGTCCAGCACCGAGTGCCATATGTGCTCGTGATGCTCAATAACGGCTACATGAGCCTCATCCGCCAGCCCGAGAAGTACCAGTACGAAATGGACTTCGGAGTCGATATCGGGTACGAGGGCCCGAATGGTGCGCTCGGCATGGATCACGTGGGCGTGATGCAGGCGATGGGGGCGCTGGGGCGCCGCGTAACTGCCCCCGACGACATCAGGCCGGCGATTGAGTGGGCGATCGAAGCCAGCAACGCCGAGCGGGTGCCCGCCTTGGTCGAGGTCATCATAGAGCGCGGCGTCGACGCGGCGATGGGCACCTCGATCGACAAGATCAGCGAGTTCGAGCCGATCGAGGAGGGCGAGCCGGCCCCCCAGCTCATCGGGGGAATCCCAGAGCGTGACTGATGAGCCAGCCACCGGCTGCCGCCCGCGACCCTAGCGAATTCCGGAAGGAGATAGGTGGCCGGAGAACCGAACCGGGATAAAGTGGTCTTTGATGCGCATCGCGGAGGCAAGATCGAAATCGCCCTCAAGGCACCGATCGATGACGCTGACGATCTGTCCATCATCTATACGCCGGGGGTCGGGAGGGTCTCCCAAGCCATAGCGGACGACGTGGATAGATCGTTCGACTTCACGATGAGATCGAACGCGGTCGCTATCGTTTCCGACGGAAGCGCGGTGCTGGGGCTTGGCGAGGTGGGACCCGAAGCTGCCCTTCCCGTCATGGAGGGCAAGACGGCCCTGTTCAAGAAGTTCGCCGGAATCGATGCATTCCCCATCTGCATCAGGAGCGCCGAGCCAAGCGAGATAGTTGCCACGGTCAAGGCGATCGCGCCGAGCTTCGGGGCCGTCAACCTCGAGGACATCTCCGCTCCCAGCTGTTTCGAGGTTGAGGACGCGCTTCACCGGGAGCTTGATATTCCAGTGTTCCACGACGATCAGCACGGCACTGCGGTCGTGGTGATGGCTGCTCTTCGCAATTCACTGAAGATCGTTGGCAAGGAACTCCAGGCGAGCAAGGTCGTGCTCAGCGGCAGCGGAGCAGCGGGGATCGCGACCGCCATGGTCTTGAAGAACGCGGGTGTCGCCGACCTCCTTGCGGTCGACAGCAAGGGAGTCATCCACGAGGGCAGGGACGACCTCAATCCGCAGAAGCGGTGGCTGGCGCAGAACAGCAACCGCCGGGCCGTGACGGGCGGCCTCAGCGAGGCGTTGCGGGACTCCGACGTCTTCATCGGGGTCTCTTCCCCCGGGATACTCGACCCGGGCGACCTCGCCGACATGGCGGATGATCCCATCATCTTCGCGTTGGCCAACCCGGATCCGGAGATCCGCCCCGAGGACGCAAAGGGACAAGCAAGGATCGTCGCGACGGGAAGGAGCGACTATCCCAACCAGATCAACAATGCGCTGTGTTTTCCCGGCTTCTTCAAAGGACTCCTCGAGGCGCGCGCCGTTGAGGTCAACCAGGAGATGAAGCTGGCGGCGGCGGATGCGCTGGCCGATGTGGTCCCGCAATGGGAGCTGAGTGACGATCACATAATTCCGAGCATCTTCGACGCCAGGGTCGTGCCGGCGATATCGAAAGCTGTGGCCGGAGCCGCAGCAGAAACCGGCGCAACTCGACCGTGATCATGACGTCGCCTGACTAAAGGCGGACCTGCCTGTGCCTCTCAGCCTTTGCAGCCGACGGGCGGATCGAACACGTGAACCTTGCTCATCGGGTCGAACCACGCGGTCGCCGCTCCGCCGGGTGCCATGATCTTCGTGGTTCCGCTCTCCCTGAACCTGACACCGTAGGTCCCGTGCTTGCTGGTGGCGCCGCTAGCGTCGAGTGGCTCAGTCTCGACGGTCGACTCGAGGACACGCCAAGACCGGCTCGGCAGATGGAACACCTGCGAGGCGATCAGCGTGCCCGTGACGTTGGATGCGATGAACTCGCCCCCGAACGAGTAAACGCACTTCCCCACCCGGGCGAGGATGTTGGCGCTCGTGCCGACCGGCGCCGGTTGCTCGGATCGCCAGGAATCCGACCCCGGGGCCCAGGACTCCGCCTTCCGGATGTGGGTCGAGATCTCGTTGCGGCCATGGAACACCCAGATGCGCTGTTTCGTCACCGCGGCGTTGAAGTGCTCGCGCGTCCGGCGGAAGCTCGGCTGCTCCTTCCACTCCATCGGGAACCTCTCGGTGTTGAGCGAGATGACGGAGCGCGTCGTCCGTATCGATGCGTTCACGGGATCGGGGCTTTTCTCAAAAGGCACCACGCCTCCCATCAAGAAGACTCTGTTCCCCATGCTCACTGCGGCCCCCGCGGCCCGGGGCCTGGGAAGTCGCAAACAGGTGTCGGTGCCCGGGGCGCAGCTCCTGCTGTCGCTCACCCGCACCCGGCGCCAGGTTCCCTCGGGTGCCTCCGGAGAGTTGGGCCTGAAGACGAACACCTTGCGGGTCGGCTCGAACGGGCCCGCGTGTCCTCCGAAGGCCCAGATCTCGCCCTTGTGACGCACGGCGATGATGTGGTGCATGTCGGAAACCGGGAAGGATGAGCTCTGCGGGAGGCTCTGCCACTCTCCTTCCTCGCCGGCCGGCGCCGTGGGGTGGTCCTCCGGTGTGTAGACGAGTACCTCACCCGTGCCCTCGAAAGGGAATGGCTCCGGATCGTTCTCGGTCGGCTGGGGCGGCGGCTGCTGGGGGACGAACCCACCGATCAGGTAGACGAAGTCGTTGAGGACCACGGCCCCGTGCTCCTGCCGGGCCTGGAAGTTACCCTGCGCGTCGGTGAGGTTTGGCCCACGCGACCACACCCCGCCTCGGATCTTGGGATAGGAGCTCACGTCCGCAATCCCTGCCGCCCTCCCGGCCTTGCCCACCCCGCGCGCGCCGGTCCCCGCCGCAGAGGTCAGCCACGATCCACTGGTGAAACCCACCGCCGCCATGACCACGGCGACGAGCACCATCCCCGTCGCTCGAACGCTTGCTTGCCGCATCCGTCGTCCCCCTTCCGACGAGCCCCCCGGACCTTTCGGCCCCCAGTCGGCTCGAGTGGTCTCTCGACGGCAGCTTACACAGCGGGCGCTACCCGCACCAGACGGTCACCCACGTCAGGAGTGCTACTCGGGGCGGCCCGCTCTGCTCGCGACATTGGTTGGAACCTGTAAGGGCCATTGTGTTTCGCAGCACAGTCGCTTTAGCGGGCGCTCCAGCCCATGTCCATCGTCAGCGTCGTCCCGGTGAACAGCTCTCCTTTGCGCCCTGCCACCATGGAAACCACGTCGGCAACCTCCTCCGGCTCGACCAGACGCTTGATCGCATGCGGCGCCAGGATGACCTCCTCCAGCACACGATCCTGGGGCATGCCATGCGCCTTCGCCTGCGATGCGATCTGACCCTCGACGAGGGGGGTGCGCACAAACGCGGGGCATACGGCAACTGCAGCGATCCCGTCGGCAACCCCCTCGAGGGCAAGCGTCTTGACCAGCCCGGCGACACCGTGCTTTGCAGACACATAACCCACTTTGAACGGAGATGCGACGAGCGCATGCACAGAAGCGACTGCAATAAGGCGTCCCTGGCCGCCGGCCTTCAAAGCCTCCCACGAGTACTTGGCCAGGAGAAAGGGGCTCGTCAGCAGTACCGCCATCAGCGCGTCCCACTTGTCCTCAGGGAACTCCGCGACCGGTGCAACATGCTGAAAGCCGGCATTGGCCACGACCACGTCAAGCCGCCCGAAGCGCTCCAGCGCCGCCTCGACCGTCTTCCTGTTTCCCTCGCGCGTCGCCAGGTCCGCCACGAACGGGATGCCGGCGGAGCCGGGGTCTGGCTCGAGATCAGCTGCCAGAACC
Source organism: Actinomycetota bacterium (assembly GCA_013817045.1). GTDB lineage: Bacteria > Actinomycetota > CADDZG01 > CADDZG01 > WHSQ01 > JACDDL01. The sequence goes on from JACDDL010000027.1 coordinate 15,520, forward strand.
GCATAGCCGTCGGAGACGAGCCTCTCGGTTACTGCCCGACCGATACCGCTCGCAGCGCCGGTGACGACCGCGCTACGCGCCCCCGTCGAGGTCATCTAATTTCCTGTCCTCCTCACAAAGTGGAATGAACGTCGATGCCGCCCGCGCAGAGGACCCTCCGCTATGGGAGGGCCCTTGCCCATCGACATATCAGAACTGAACTATAGGTCCGCCAAAGAATGTATCGGCGACGAAGTTGATGAAGAAGAACGAGCACGCGATCGCGAACAGCACCAGGATGAAGTTCGTGTAGGCAGGCGGGCGCGCCGCCTTGGGCAACTTCCCGTTCAGATACATCAATACGAAGGGGAAGATCATCCCGCCCAGGTTGGACATGTTCGCCGAAGCCAGGATCAATGTCCCGGGAAGGGCGAAGTGGATGATCACCGAGATCACGATCACCAGAAAGATCATGTAGGGGAAATAGAAGCGCCGTGGGTCACCATGCACCTTGTCGCGCAACTTCGGGCTCATGGCGGTGACCGCGTCGACGAAGTTGCGCACCAGCGCCTCGAAGATCCCGAGCTGAGTGCTGAACAAGATAAGGGTGCCTATCAGGAGGGCGAGGTAGAACATGAACTGCCCATGGGTCTGTTGGAGCTGCTGGGCGGCGTAGGTTGGGATGTTCGCCTCGGTGGGCTTCGTGCCGGTGAGGTCGGCGAGATAGGACACGAGGATCGTCGGCAGCAGAATCCCGAAGAGTGCGCCGGTGAAGAACACACCCCACATGTCGATGCTCAAAAAACGCATCCAGCGCTTCCACAGCGCCGCGTTCTTCTCGTCGTCGGGGAACGTGACGCCGACCTGGCGAACCTCTTTGCTCTCGCCGCGCAGCCCGGCGATGTAGCCGACTCGGTGTCCCATGCCGTAGCCCTTGTCGCGGTAGTGACCCATCATGTACCAGTTCAAACCGGTGGACATGGCCGCGAACCCGAAAAGGCCTCCGAGGATCGTGGCGTCGGTTCCCTCCGGCGGCAGCGCCGGGGTGACGAGGCCCAGGATGCCCTCGACCCACTTGCTCGCCGGCACGATGAGCAGGTCGACCACAAGGAGGAAAAGCAGGATGGCCACGACAATGAACCAGTTCGCTATCTCGAGGGTGCGGGAGATCTTCCTTGCCGCCATCGTGATCAAAAGGACGACCACGAGCAGTGCGATACCGAGCAGACGCACCGGCTCCTCCGTTGAAACGGCGGCTTCCCCCGTGAACAGCGCGTAAAGACCCTGCCCCGCGCTCGCCGCCCAGCCGCCGAGGATGAATGCGGCGTAGAAGGCGAACAGCGCAAAGGGGACCCAGAACACAAATCCGGGTGGCACGCGGCCGAAGCCGACGACCGGCACCTCCCCAGTGGCTGTAACGAAACGTGCGATCTCTCTGTTGTAGAAAGTCTGGAACAAGATCGAAACCAACACCACGATCCCTAAGCCCCTGAAGCCCCCGGCCCCGATGGCGAGAGGCCCCAGCAACCACTCGCCGCTTCCTATGGACACGCCGAGTGCAATGAGGCTGGGGCCCACTGCGAACTTGAACGTCTCCTTGAGGCCGATGTGGCGCACCCCGAAGACCTCTTCCGGCTCCGGCAGGTCCGCCACATCAAGCGGAGGCCTGCTTACCCCAAGCTCGAACTTGCCCTCAGTACCCTCCGTCTCCCTCTCGGTGACAGCCATCCATCCCACCCCCTCGAGCGGCGCAGCCTTCCGCGACTGCGCTGGTAGAGGGAGCCTACTCCGAGCCGCTTGTACCGGCAAACTCCGAGCTCGAACCATAGCGACCGCGAGCAGTCCGGCATAGAGCTTGGCGAACTCGATGCTGTGAGAGCCACTCCCGGCCTTCTAGTTGAGTTGTTGATGACGACTCGATGTCGTTAGTGGTCGTGATGCAGGCGTGCGGTTAGAATCAAAGGGCATTTTCGAGATCTGAGCGCTTCCCTGGCCCTCTGACCCGCGACGGTATGTCCTTGACGACCTCAGAGCCGTGGTTCGAAGGGTAAGAGCGGCCTAGCATCCAGGAAATACGGAGGTACCAGAGATGGATATGGAAGTTACCGCGTGGATGTCGCTGTACAAGACCATGCACGCGGAGCAGGATAAGCGGCCGTTCTCCAAGGCGACGCTGAAGCGCATCGGTGGATTCGCGCGTCCGCACCGCCTCCAGCTCACGTGGTTCCTGCTCCTGAGCATCGTGACCGCCGTATTAGCGGTTGCAACTCCGGTGCTTGCGGGCCGGGTCGTCGACGCCATCGTCGAGAGCGCGGCCCTCGAAGTCGTGGTGCGGCTCGCGGCGCTCATCGCTGCCATCGCAGTGGTTGAGGCCGGCCTTGGGCTGCTGACCCGCTGGCTCTCCGCGAGCATAGGTGAGGGCCTGATCCTGGACCTGCGCACGGCAGTCTTCGATCATGTGCAGCGCATGCCCATTGCGTTCTTCACGCGCACGAGAACCGGTGCGCTGGTCAGCCGGTTGAACAACGACGTCATCGGGGCACAGCGAGCGTTCAGCGACACGCTCTCCGGCGTTGTCAGTAACATCGTGACGCTTTTGCTCACCTTCGTAGTGATGGTGGGGATCTCCTGGCAGGTAACTCTGCTGGCGCTGCTGTTGCTGCCGGTATTCGTCGTCCCGGCGCGCCGGATGGGTACCCGGCTGGCGGCGCTCGAGCGTGAGTCGGCAAACCACAACGCCACGATGGGCACGCAGATGACCGAGCGCTTCTCCGCGCCTGGAGCGATGCTCATCAAGCTCTTCGGGCGGCCTCATCAGGAGTCCTCCGAGTTCGCCGAGCGAGCCCGGCGGGTGCGGGACATCGGAGTGCGAACGGCCATGGTGCAGTGGGTTTTCGTCACGGCTCTTACGCTTGTATCGGCTCTGGCCCTCGCGGTTGTCTACGGGCTCGGCGGCTTCTACGCGTTGCGAGGACAGTTGGAGCCGGGCGCGGTGGTCGCACTCGCCCTCCTGCTCACTCGACTCTACGCACCCCTGACCGCGCTCGCCAGTGCGCGGGTAGAGGTGATGAGCGCGCTCGTGAGCTTCGAGCGAGTCTTCGAAGTGCTGGACCTGAAGCCGTTGATCGCCGACAAGCCCGGTGCCAGGCAAGTGCCCGACGGCCCGGTATCGGTGGAATTCGAGAAAGTGCGCTTCGCCTACCCCTCCGCGGACAAGGTGTCGCTCGCATCGCTGGAGGAGGTCGCGCAACTCGATACACGCGGCGGTGTCGAAGTGCTGCACGAGGTGTCTTTCCGCGCCGAGCCGGGACAGATGGTGGCGCTCGTAGGAACATCGGGGGCCGGGAAGTCGACGATGGCCCAGTTGTTGCCGCGCCTCTACGACGTCGACGGCGGTGCAGTGCGGCTGTCTGGTGTAAACGTGAAAGACCTCACCGCCGAGTCGGTACGAGAGACCCTCGGGATGGTCACGCAGGACGGTCATCTGTTCCACGAGTCCGTGCGTGCAAACTTGCTCTTGGCTCAACCGGAGGCATCGGAGGACGAGCTCTGGGAGGTGCTGCGGCGCGCCCGGCTCGAGTCGTTGGTTCGCTCCTTGCCAGATGGCCTGGAGACCATTGTCGGCGAGCGCGGTTACCGGCTCTCCGGTGGTGAACGTCAGCGTTTGACGATCGCTCGACTGCTCCTCGCCCGGCCACGGGTGGTGATTCTCGATGAAGCAACCGCGCATCTGGACTCAACTTCGGAGGCGGCGGTGCAGGCGGCGCTCGCCGAGGCCCTGTCCGGTCGGACCTCTGTCGTCATCGCGCACCGCCTCTCCACCGTTCGCGCTGCCGACTTCATCCTGGTCATCGAGGATGGACAGATAGTGGAGCGCGGCACGCACATCGAGTTACTGGCCGCCGGCGGGCGGTACGAAGAGCTGTACCGGACCCAGTTCAACCAGCCCCCAGCCGAGGAAGCGGCCGTTGACTCGGTCGCATAAGGACTGCAATCCGTCGCTGTTGAGTCCGGACGCTTAGCTCGCCGATCCAGAGCGCCGCTTCGATATCCGTTCGTAGTTGAGGCGGAACAACTCGATCACGTCGTCCACGTCGGACTCGGACCGAAATCGGCGACTCAGCCAACCGGTTTCGGGCAGCACGTGGTGCGGTTCGGCCCGTCCGGACGCGATGAGTGAATCACGAGTCGCTTTGGGGAAAGGCAGATCGGCCAACTTATAGCCGTGCAAATGACCGATCTCCACGCGGCCTAACCGGAACTCGACCCCCCCGAAACGGTGCGGCCGGCTCGTGACGCCATCCCACGAACCCACCTCTCGAGAAATCCTCTCCGATGCATGGGCCATAGCCCATGCCAACGCATCGCCGGTCCCCTATGTTCCCTCGTCTGCGCTCCCGCAGGTCACCGGCCACAATCCGCTGCAGTCAGGTCCAGACGGCTCAGTCCTGAAGCCATTCCGCGATCTCGACCGGCGCTGCGAGCGACGAGAAATCGCCGAGTTGCAGCATCTCCCTGGCCGCGGCCGCCATCGCACCGGTCGCGACCCATGTCAATCCGCCCCCGATGCTTACCCGTCGACCGCCGGCAGCGACTATCTCACTCATCGACAAACTCGGATGGGCGAGCACGTTTAGGGGCTTGGAGATCGCATCGCAAATCGTTCGAATCTCATCTCCACTTCGAAGTCCTGGGGCATAGAGCACGTCGGCGCCGGCTCGTTCATAGGCTTGCAGACGGGCGATGGTGTCATCGAAATGCGGGTTGCCTCGGATGTGATTCTCGGCTCGAGCGGTGAGCGTAAAGGGGAACCCAACGCCTCTCGCCGCCTCGCACGCTGCGTGCACTCGTTCGACCGCGTGGTCGAACCCGTATATCTCGCCCACGGGGTCGTAGTCCTCAATCGAACCGCCGACTGCCCCGGCTTCGGCGGCCCGAGTGATGGCCGATGCAGCGTCTTCGGGGTGCGGCCCATAACCGTTTTCCAGATCGACGGAGATCGGAAGGCTTGT
>JACDDL010000028.1 GCA_013817045.1 Actinomycetota bacterium
GCGCCGGCGCGCCGGGCGGTGATGACGGTCTGGAGGACGCCCCGGCGGTCGAGCTCTCTGGTCAGCTCCCCGGTGTGGTTCTGCATCCCTCCGACCGGGTCGAAGCGGGCGTCTTTGTGGCTGCGGCCGGCCGGGGCCTCGAATGTCGAGCAAATGCGCAATACCCGGGGTGAGCTCGATCTGGGCGTCACCACGACTGGAGGATCCTGCGGCCGGTTGAAGTTGGCGCGAACGGACTGCGGCGCGTCCGTGGCAAGGAGATGAAGAACAGGTGAGCGGCGCACTTCTCCTCAACCCCCTGCAGGCGGCATAGACCAAGCGACCTGTGCGCCATAGGGCCTGACCTCTCTGCTAACCATCTGGGACGCGGGCGCCATCCCGCACGGCACAATGGAAGGCGACATGAGGAAGCCCAATCCGCCACTCGTGCATTCCCAGGACCACCCCCTTATCGATCACCACTCTATCGACAGGGCCGCGTGAGTCTGGCCGTCCACGCGGACAAGCTGTCCAAGGTCTATCCGGGCCCTGAACCCGTGACGGCGGTCGACGGGATCGATCTCGAGGTCCCAGAGGGCGCGATCTTCGGGCTGCTCGGTCCCAACGGGGCGGGCAAGACCACGACCGTGGGGATGTGCACGACCCGGGTTGTGCCGAGCAGCGGGCGGGTGACCGTGACCGGTCTGGATGTGACCGAAGATCCGCCGATGGTGCGCAAGCGCATCGGCGTCGTCTCGCAGTTCAACACGCTCGACCGCTCCTGCACGGTGTTCGACAATGTCGCATTCCATTGCCGGTATTTCGGGATGGGGGCCCGGCCGGCAAAGAGGCGCGCCGGGGAGCTGCTCGAGAGTTTCGGCTTGTCGGACAAGGCGTCGGCAATGCCCGAGACCCTCTCGGGGGGCATGGCGCAACGGTTGCTAATAGTGCGGGCGGTTGCACACTACCCGGAGTTGTTGTTTCTAGATGAGCCGTCCGCCGGGCTCGACCCCCAAAGCCGGATCGCGCTGTGGGATGTGCTGCTCGAATTGCACAGGTCGGGAACTACCATTGTTTTGACCACGCACTACATGGAAGAGGCCGACCGGCTCTGCCAGCGGATCGCGATCATCGACTTCGGCAAGATCCTCGTCTGCGACACTCCCGAAGCACTCAAACAACAGGTGAGCGCCGAAACGGTGGTGGAGCTCAAGCTACAGCAGCCTTCGGAAGAAGTTGCCCGGCCGCTCCGGGAGCTTCCCGGCGTGCTGCGCGTCGAACTCGGGGACGGCGTCTTAAGGCTTTTCATGCGAGAACGTGACGGCTTGTTGCCCCGGGTGGTCGAAGTCGCCCAGCCTGCCGGCCTGCGCGATATCTCCATAAGCGAGCCGACGCTGGAAACCGTGTTCATCACCCTGACGGGAAGAGCACTCCGTGAGTGACCTGAACGGTTCCATTGCCTCAGAACCGACCTTCGACAGGGAGCAGGGAAGCTCCCGCGCCTCGCTCTACTCGGCGTCGTTCTGGGGTTTGTGGCTGCGGGACTGGCATGTCCTGTCGGGCTCGGTTGTAACCTTTGCGATTCGAACCATCATGCAGCCGCTGCTATTCATCTTCGTGTTTGCCTACGTTTTTCCGAAGATCGGGCAAGAGGTGGGGGCCGCGGGTGGTGTGAACTTTGCAACCGTCCTCGTGCCGGGGCTCGTGGCCGTGGCCGTCCTGTTCCAAGGTATCTCCGCGGTGGCGCTGCCGCTCGTAAACGAGTTCAGCGTGAGCCGCGAGATCGAGGATCGCGTCATGGCGCCCTTGCCGACAACGGCGGTGGCCCTGGAGAAACTCCTGTTCGGTGCCTTCCAGGGGGTGATTGCAGCCAGCATCGTTTTCCCTCTTCTGTATGTTGTCCCGGCCACCGACGTGGAGGTTCAGATCGGGAGCTGGCCGCTGTTGATTGTCGTTCTGCTGCTCTCTACCATCACCGCCGGTGCGGCGGGGCTTGCGATAGGCACAACCTTCAGGCCAACCCAGGTACCGTTGGTCTTCTCTGTGATCGTGATACCCACTACTTTTTTGGGCTGCGTGTACTACCCCTGGCAAGAGCTCGGGGCGATTCCGTGGCTCCAGGCGGTGGTGCTCGTGAATCCTCTTGTCTACGTGAGCGAGGGTCTGCGCGCCGCCCTGACACCCCAGCTCCCTCACCTCTTGCCGTGGGTGTCGATGGGCGCGCTCACGGTTGCGACCACCGTCCTCGGCGCCATCGGAGTATGGGGCTTCCACAATCGGGTCCTCGACTAATTGCCCCGTAACGCACGCTGCTCAGGCGCTGCCCACTCGGCGAAGGGTTGACGCCGGCTCGGTGAACAGCCCTACGAGCTCCGCCGGCTCCCGGGCAGCGCTCTACGCGGCGTCGTTCTGGGGGATCTGGCTGCGCGACTCGCATGTCCTGAGGGCTTCGGCGTTCACCTTCATCACGCGCGTGCTGATGCAGCCCTTGTTCTTTGTCTTCGTGTTCGCCTATGTGTTCCCGAAGATCGGTCGGGAGGTCAGAGCCTCAGACGATGTGGGCTTCGCAACGATTCTCACGCCGGGCCTCGTCGCTTTCGCAGTGATGTTCCAAGGTATCAACTTGGTCGCGTTCCCTCTGGTCAATGAGATCAGCGCGACCCGCGAGATAGAAGATCGGGTCATGGCGCCATTGCCGACTACTGCCCTGGCCCTCGAGAAGCTGCTGTTCGGAGCCTTCCAAGGGCTGATTGCAGCCCTTATCGTCTTTCCGCTCCTCTACTTCGTCCCGGTGGCCGAAGTCGAGGTTCACATCGAGAGCTGGCCGTTGTTGACGGCTGTCTTGCTGCTTTCTACGACCACTGCCGGTGCGGCGGGACTGGCGATAGGCACGGCCATGAAACCAAACCAGATACCGCTGGTCGTCTCGGTGATTACGCTGCCCGTCATCTTTCTCGGTTGCGTGTTCTATCCGTGGCAAGAGTTGGCGGCGGTTCCGTGGCTCCAGGTGGTGGTGCTGGCGAATCCCCTGGTCTACGTGAGCGAAGGGCTGCGCGCCGGTCTCACCCCCCAGCTTCCGCACCTTCTGCCGTGGGTGTCGATTTGTGCACTTACGATTGCAACCGCCATCCTCGGCGCCATCGGGGTTAGAGGCTTGCGCAACCGAGTCCTCGATTAGCTGAGTGCTTCGCCGGCATGTTCGATGAGTTGTTCCACGATCACCCGCCGCTCCCAGATCCATTTGCGTCGCCGTCTTTTTGGATCCAGACGCCGCACGGCCGGGTGCAATTGCATGAGGCCGGAGGCGGCCCCACGCTCCTGTTGCTGCACGGCCTCAGCAGCGTTGGCGCGTCATTCGAGATGCATCCACTTTTCGAGCACCTGGCGAGGACCCGGCGCGCCGTTGCACTCGACTGGCCGGGGTTCGGCGGTTCGGAGCGGCCGGAGCGCTCGTACACGGCGCCGGCATACGAATCAGTCCTGTCCACCGTGCTCTCGGAACTAAGACGATCGGAGGACGAGACCGGTCCCGGCGTCTCGGGACGGGGTCCCGACGTGGTGGCGCTCTCGCTGGCGACCCAGTATGTGGCGGTCCTGGCAGCCCGAGAGCCCGAACGCCTCGGCCGGCTCGTGTTGATCAGCCCCACCGGGTTGGGCCGCTTTGTGCGCATCCCCGGGATTACTGCCAAGACCGCGGGAGTAACTCTCGGCCTTCCCGGCCTGGGTCAGAGCGTCTTCGACGGCATCACGAGCCGAAAGGGGATTCGTCGCTCTCTAGAGAAGCTCTTCGCCGATGCCGCTCGCATTCCGCCGGAGTATGAACGCTATGCCTGGGCTTCGGCGCGCCAGCCCGGCGCTCGCTATGCACCCCTGAGCTGGCTTGCGGGCCGGCTCGAAGATCCCGGTGCACCGGAAGCGTTCCGTAGCCTCGGCAACCCGACGCTGATGATCTTTGGGGACCGGGCGCGCTTCAGCGATCCCGAAGCAGGGACTGAGTTGGCGCGTCGAAACCACAACGTGACGGTGGAAGTGGTGCCCGAATCGGGTGATCTGCCCCAGCTCGAACATCCGGAGCGCACCGCCGCGATTGTGTCGGAGTGGCTGTCAACCGATCCCCGTCCATAGTGAAGCGCCGGCGCGCCGATGACGCTAACTGGTGCCGGCGCAGCGCTCCTCAGATGCCCGGCGCCCGGCCGCCTGCTCGATGCGTTCGAGTAATTCCATGCCCGACCAGCTCTCTACCTCGAGGCGACGCAGGCCGAGGGGTTCATGAGCACAGGTTGCCAAAGGGATGGTGGCCTGCTCGTCCTGATGAAAGGCCACGGAGTAGCGCCGCGACACCTCTTGTCGAACGAAGCGGCGCACCGCCGGGTCGTTGCTGCGATCCTTCCCGTAGGCGCCGAAGGGATAGGCAAAGGCGACGGCCGGGACGCCGATATGTGCTTCGATCGACGTGCTGGCTCGAGCGAGATCACGGCTGATGCGGTCCCTGAAGGAGCCGAGCGACTCGCCGGGCGTCAAGCTCGTAAGAGCCGGGAGCATGCCGGCTTCGGTGCTCTGTTCGCGGTGCAGGGACGCGGTGTGGGCCTCGATATCCCACCGTCCGGAGTGAGCGTAAGACTGGACGTCGTCCCAACCGGCATAGTAGACACCCGGCTCGGATGCGGCGTCGGTAATGACGAACATCGTAGCCACCATGTCCGCTTGATCCAGGAGCGGGTCGGCGAACATCATTGCGTCGCTGCGGCCGTCGTCAAAGGAGATCATCACCGCGTTTGGTGGGAGCGGCGCGCCGTTTTGGAACGAGTCTGCAACCTGACGGGCGGTGACCGCATTCATTCCGGCGGCACGGAGGATGGCGAGGTGCTCCGCGAAGCGAGCAGGAGACACGACGAATCCACCCTCGGCATCCGATGCCGAACCAATACCGTGATACGCAAGGAGCATGACGGCCCCTCTGTATCGAGGCGCTCTACTGGCCGCCGCCAGAATTTGTCCTTGGGAGAGACGCGGCAGCTGGGGCGGCGCAAGCTCGACACTTACGCGATCCCGCACCGACCGACCCTCGGGTGTGAAGCTGAGGTAGGCAAAGAACGGAAGCACCGACAAAGGAAGAGCCAGGATTCCCGCGATTAACTGTCGAGTCCGGCGTTTTCGCTCACGAAGGCCCTCGGCCACGATCATGCGGAGGCTTCGACGAGCCCGGGCAGCCGCGGGAGGGATGAGGACGGCAGGGACGTGATGTTGGCCTGATCCAGGGTGGCGTGTTCGATTGTTGAGGCGCGTGTGCCCCAGCGCGTATCGCGCATCGTGGCAATGCCCCAGTAGGTTTGGAAAACCAGCACGCTCATGTATAGACCCACGAAGGTCATGCCGTGATACCAGAGCCCATCGACTCGTCTGAAAGCGTAGTAGAGGGAATAGAGCATGGCCATCGCGTAGGTGCCTACTAGGTAGAACCAAAACCCCCCTAGGGCGCCGTCGACGAAGCGACCGAGAACCGCGTGAAGCACAACCCACGGCGCAAACAATGGAAAGACAATCGACGCGTATGTAAACACCGCCGCGATCGGATTCTTACGCCAGAAGTAGCGCACGATATAGGTTGATTCCCGAAGCCACGATTTCTTCCAGCGCAGCTGTTGTCGAAAGAAGACTCCGAGTGTCGTCGGCGCGTTGGTCTCTGCTCGTGCCGTCGATTGATATACCACCCGACCCTGAGCCAGTATGCGATTGGTGAGGGCCCGATCGTCGCCGAAGGTTGCAGGACGGCCGAGGAAGCTCTGAAATTCCCATGCCTTCAAAAGCGGACGGACCAGAGAGGTTCGATAGGCTGCGCAGCAGCCGGAGGCGCAGGTAACCGTACCCGACAGGAGCGATTCGGTTCCCTTGATGATACGGAAGGCAGCGTAGTAACGAACCTGCTGCATCTTGGTGACCCAGTTGACCATTTTGTTTCGCACCTCGGCGTGACCGACAACCGCCCCGACCCGCTCGTCGGCAAAAGGAGCCACGATTGCCGTGAGGGCATCGCGCGAGATATATGAGTCTGAATCAACAAAGCAGAGGACGTCGCCTCGGGACCGTCTAATGCCCTCCGCCATGGCCGTTCTCTTGCCGTAGTTCTTTCCCATGTCCATGGCATGAAGGCGCGGAGACAACGCTTTGGCGTTCAAGATCTGCTCCCAGGTGCCGTCTGTGGATCCGTCGTTGACGGCGATTATCTCGACCAACTCGTGGGGATAGTCGGCCTCGAGACAGGACTGGATGGTGCCGAGTATCCCGTCCTCTTCGTTGAAAGCGGGGATTATGACCGACAATGAGGGCCTATGGCCCGCGTCGGGCACCGGCCGGTAGAAGAGAGCGAATATGAAACGGCAAACCACGTACAAGACCACGCTGATCGAATAGGCGGCGAAGACGGGGTCCTTGGCCAAAGTGCTAAAGGTAAGATCCTTAGTCAGCCAGACGAAGCTCATGATGGCGATCCCGTAGCACGCGATGAGAATGCGATAGATGGTGCGAAGCAGAGAAGTTGTTCTATCCGAGTACAGTCGTCCAGTTGCAGCGGGCATTACAAGCGCACGACATTTCCAACTTGCCGTTCCCGAGTTACCCCCACAGCGTCGAAGACCAACCCAGCCGATTCGATCATAGCCTGGTAGTCGATACCCGGGTGGGACGTAAGTATTACGACGCAATCTGTTTGGCTGAGGAGATCATCGTCGATCGGTACGGATGACAACTGGAATCGCTTTGTATTGGGCGACCCCCGCGGGATTTTGAGGAGGTCATCTCGGCGACTACCGCCAACCTCGACCGTGGGGACATAGGGATCGTGATACTTGCAGTCCGCCCCTGCTGCCATGAGTCGCTCGAGTACGTGGAGCGAGGGAGATTCCCGCAAGTCGTTCACCCCGGCTTTGTAGGTCAGCCCCAACACCAGGAGCCGTGCGCCGCGCAGTGGAAGCCCTATGCCATTCAGTGCCTCGCCGATGGAGCCGGTGACGTACGCAGGCATGCGGTTGTTGACCGAACGAGCATGTTCGACGAAACCGATGCCGAAGCCCATACGCTGCTCGACCTTCCAAGAAAGGAAGCTGGGATCGATTGCGATGCAGTGACCGCCAACCCCCGGACCCGGCCAAAACGGCATGTACCCGAACGGTTTGGTTGCTGCGGCGTCGAGAGCCTCCCATATGTCCACCCCGATGGAGGGAGCTATGGTGGCGAGCTCGTTTACAAGGGCAACATTGACTTGCCGGAAGGTGTTCTCTATCAGTTTCGCCATCTCTGCTTCGCGAGGGGAGGAGGTTTCGACTACTCGGTCGATGAGGGTGGAGTAAAAACAACTCGCAAGCTTTGTCTCCGAGGGCGTGACGCCGGCGACGATCTTGGGTGTTCGTCTCATCGTCCAGGTGCCACCTGGGTCGATCCGTTCCGGCGAGTACGCCAGTCCGAAGTCTTCCGAGCAAACGAGTCCGCTCGCCTCGAGAATTGGTCTGACGAGGTCCTCCGTGGTGCCGGGAAACGTTGTGGACTCCAGAATTATCAGCTGACCCCGGCGAAGAACCGACGCGATATCTTCGCAGGCCCCCTGTATGGGCGTCAGGTCCGGCGTGCCGTCACGAAGCGGCGTCGGCACGGCGATTATGACAATGTCTGCCCGGCTCAGAACGTTGTGGTCCGTGGTCAGCATCCCGGCGGCAAGCTGAGCCACGTCTTCGTCTGTCACATCGCCGATATACGACTTCCCATCTATGAGTTGTTGGACGCGGGTTGGGTCGGCTTCGACTCCGATTACATCGAATCCTTCGCGGCTGCTTTCGACCAGCAGCGGTAATCCCACGTACCCCAGCCCGAGCACGGCGACGCCGGCCGAGCGGGTGAAGATGCGCCGCTCTAGATCGTTGAAGGCGGGGGGTGCCGGCGGGCCGGCGGAGGTTTCAGGGCGAGTTTCGGTATTGCGCGGGTGATTGGCGATTTGCATTTGAGGCGTCGCTCCTTACGGTGGCCGGGCTACCTCGCTTGAGGCCCCTGGCTTTGCGTGCCCGCCTCGCGACGGGTTTGCCCTGGTCGTATGGAGCGAGCAGCTCCAATATCTACATCGACAGAGACGACATTTTGCTTTAACGACCCGAACAACGGGCGAGTAACCACACGACCGACAAACCAAGGGAGGCGCGCACGGGGGAAGCCTCAAGGAGGTGGGACTCGGGTCACCTCGTAGCCCAGCTTCTGCAGATCGGCCAGGAGGCGGAGCTCGACAGACTCGAGGTCGTCCGGCGCGCCGAGCAGCCGAAAAGGAACGTCAATCGTTTGAGCTCCGTGGGTTCCGGTGAAGACGATCTCGAATCGGTCATCGCCCCTGCCCACCGTTGCGACCGGGTAACGCCCCAGGTTCGGTAGTCCCATGAGCCTCACCATTGCGGACCGATCTTATGGGCTCGAATGATTGCCTCCCCGGCTCTCGTCGGTGCCCGGACCAATGATGGGCGCTTCCCGGAGGAGACGCGGGCATCCAAGTCGTCCGAATCGCCGACCACGCGGTGCGTCAGGCCGCAACAATCATTCGGCCCGAACAGGACCCGCCGACTGGTACAAGACCTCGGGTGAGTCTCAGCGCCGGGCGAGCACCTGAGTTGCGGTCGCTTCGTCGGTGACCAATACGTTTACCAAACGACCCCGCAGCGCGCCGGTTATCCCGGCCACTTTCTCGAGCCCGCAGGCAACCCCGATTCGGCGGGGAATCGCCACGAGGTCTTCGAGCTCGAGACCAACCACGTGGCGGTTTGCCGCTACATCACAGGGCCGCCCGTCCCCGTCGAACAAACGGGCGGAGATGTCACCTACAGCTCCGCCCGACCGGATCTCCCGGCGCTCGGCCGAAGACAGCTCGGGGCGGGAGAACAGCGCCCGGGACGATCCCGTGCCCAAGGACCCGATCCCGAGCAGCGCAAGATCTGCCCTCCTGCCTTTGGCGAGCACGTCGGCGATGCCTTCCTGACGAAGCAGCAGATCGCGGGCCTCGGTCGAGTCGATGATGGCCGGAGCGTGGAGGTAGGCGAAACGGCCTCCGAGCCGGTCGGCCAGCCGCCGTCCGAGCTCGTGCCCGCTGAGGGATTGCGAAACCCAGGAGAGCCCTCCGAGCAGCTGCACGACCTCGACGGCGTGCGGCCGGGTCGGCGCAACCGCGTTGACCAGGGCCTCGAGGGAGGTGCCCCACGAGACTCCGATGGTGCGGCCGTCGGCGAGAACCTCGAGAAGATAGACCGCGCCCAGGCGGCCGACCCTGCTGAGCGAGTCGTGAGCTTGCCTTCTGCCGCCCGCGTCCCGGCGCGGCTGATTCGCCAGCACCCTGGCCTCCTCGAGGCCGAACTCGCCGGCAAGCCGTCGCTCGAGCTCGAAAACGCGCCCCAACGGATGGTTGATGCGGATATCGACGATCCCGCGTCGTCGTGCCTCGGTGAGCAGCCGGGAGACATTGGACCGCGACGTGCCCACCTCATCGGCGATGGAGCTCTGGTCGCGCCCGTGGAGGTAGTAGAGCTCCCCGACTTCGGCCAGCAGCTCGGCGCGCTCGTGCTCACTGCGCTCTTCTGCCGCCACACCTGCCGGCTCAGATGACATGCTGTGCTTCACCCTTCTCTGACGGCCACCGCCCGGGCTTCACATCCTCCAGTATATCCGCACGTTTGTGAGCAGCGGGGGGAGGGGGGACGGGGCTTGATAGCGGCTGCGCGACACTGCCGTGATGGGTCAGATCGGAATCCGTATGAACGTGGTGGCTGTCTCCGGCGCGCCGAGGGCCATGGGGCTCGCCCAGGGAGAGGCGCTCGGCGAGGGTATTGAGGCCGCTCTCGGCTTCTACAGGGCGCTGCTCGAGAGGATGGGGCACGATCCGGCCGCCGTTGCCGCGAGGTGCCGGCCGTACCTGCAGGCGGCCCGCCGGGTCCTTCCCGACGGCGTGGCGGAGATGGAAGGGCTGGCCGAAGGGGCCGGCATCAGCTTCGAGGAGGCGGCGCTGCTCAACTGCCTCGAAGAGGTGTGGCCCGAGGCGACGGCCGTCCCGGAGGCGTGCACGACCATGATCTCGGGCCGCTACCTCATGCACGCCGAGCAGTGGTATGCAGCCCACTCCGAGATCGCAGTTGTAGTTGCTGCGCCGGACGACGGGCCAGGGTTCGTGTCACCTACTTGCGCGGGGTTCCTGCCCGCGGTGGGCCTCAGCGCCGCCGGGTTCGCCCAGGGCATCGACTCCCTCGTGGCGCCCGACGACAGACTCGGCGCGCCGAGGGTGTTCGTGTCGCGTGCGGCGCTCGGTTCGTCGAGCATCGAGGCAGCCGTCGCCGCCGCCTGCACGCCCGAGAGGGCCGGTGGTTATGCGCACGTTCTCGCCTCGAAGGACCGCTCGGTGACGGTCGAGACGAGCGCAACGACGGCTTCGATGCTAGAGAACCCAGTGGCCCACACCAACCATTACCTCGGCTCGTCCAACCCGTCCGGCCGGCGGGGTTCCCGGGGTTCGAGGGCGCGCCTTTCCCGGGCCGGTGATCTGCTCGCCCAGGGCCCTCCCGGGTCCCTCGAGGACTGCGCCCGGTTGCTGTCCGATCACGGCTCCGTTCCGCAGAGCATCTGCCTGCACGAGTCCGGCCCCGAGGCGTCGGGCACGGTGTTCGGCATGGCCTGCGATCTGGTCACCGGGAGGATGCTCGTTTCCGACGGGCCGCCGTGCACCGGGGCCTGGCAGCCCTTCGAGGTGGCGCCGGCCGTCGTCGATGTGGTCTAACCCCGTCGAGTACGGGCGGCTGACCTGGCCCGAGGTCCGACGCGCCGAGGCCGAGGGGTTCGTGCCGATCGTGCCGATCGGCACGCTGGAGGACCACGGGCACCACCTTCCCATCGACACCGATGTGACCCTGGTCGAGGCCATCTGCAGAGGAGCTGCCGCGGAGATGCCCGGCGAGGCCCTGCTGCTCCCGGTCATCTCACATGGGTACTCGCCCCACCACATGGACTTTCCCGGCACGGTGACGATCGGGTGGGACACCTTCTGCCGCTATTGCACCGACGTCGCCGTCTCCCTCGTCCGTCACGGCTTCAGACGGGCCCTGTTGGTGAACGGGCACGGCTCGAACCAGGCGCTGGTCGACATGGCGGCGCGCCTCGCTATGGTGCAGGAACCAGAGTCGCTGGTTGCGGCCGCCTTCTATCTGTCCAATCCCGAATCGGCCGCCACCATCGCCGATGTCCGAGAATCAAAACGCGGCGGGATGGCGCACGCCTGCGAGCTCGAGACGTCGTTGTATCTTCACCTCGCTCCCGAGGCGGTCGACATGTCGCTGGCAACAGACGAGCACGGCTATCCGTCGACCGCCAACGTCTGGATGGATTGGGCGGACGGCCCCCTGAAGGTCATGCCGTGGTGGTCGTCCTTCTCCGAGTCGGGGGTCCAGGGTGACGCCACCAAGGCGACGGCCGCCAAGGGCAAAGCCCTGTTCGAAGCCGCGGTGGCCGAGGTCGTGGCGTTCGTGGGCGAGCTGCGCGCCATGCCGCTGCCCCAGAGAAGGGATCACCATGATGCTTAAAGGACGAACCCTCCCCCCCGGGGGCACCATCGGGGTGCCCGCGCCCGCATCCCCGTATCACAACCGGTCCGAGGTGTTCCGCGGTGTGGAGTGGTGGGAGTCGCAGGGCCACCGCGTCGTGCTCGGTGAGGGCGTCTTCGCTCGCGACGGGTGGGTTGCGGGTGACGCCGTCCGGCGCGCCGAGGACATCACCAGGATGTTCGCCGACCCGGAGGTCGACGTGGTGGAGTGTCTTCAGGGCGGTTACGGCTCGGCGCAGGCCATCCCACACCTCGATTTCGCTGTGATCAAGGCGAACCCGAAGCCGTTCATCGGCTATTCGGACATCACCGCTCTTCACACGGCGATACGCCACTTCACCGGGCTCGTCACCTTCTACGGCCCCGGCCTGGCCGGTGTCGCCGATCCCGAGACGAAGGACTTCACCCGGGAGCGTCTCCTTGAAGCGCTGACCTCGACCGATCCGCTCGGGGAGGTGCCGCGCAACCCCGATGACGCTTACGTTCGACCTCTGGGTCCGGGAGCCGCAAGCGGCGAGCTCGTGGGCGGATGTCTATGGCTGCTCGGACAAACCATCGGGACACCCTGGCAGATCGACCTCGACGGCAAGATCTTCTTCTTCGAGGACTACGACGCGCCGCCCTTCTATGTCGACGGACTGCTCAACCAGATGACACAGGCCGGCATCCTTCAGAAGGCGGCCGGGGTGGTCGTGGGCGAGCTCGAAAAATGCGACTGGCGAGAGGAGAGACCCGACTTCCCCCAATCCTTGTCCATCGAGGACGTACTCGAACGCTACATCGTCCCCCTGGAGGTGCCCGCCATCTACGGCCTCCCCATGGGCCACGGCAAGTACCTGTCGACGACGCCGTTGGGGGCCCGGGCCACGGTCGACGCCGATGCCCGCCGGCTTACCCTCGACGAGGCTGCTCTTCTGCCCCACTGAACACCCCTTGTGCGACCCTTTGTACGAATTGGAGTACCAGCCTTCGCCGGATGGAAGGCTATGGTTCGGGGGGTGAGGGGGGTCGTCAAACCCCATTTAGGCTTCGCCACCGAAGTACGATCTGTGTCGTAGGGCAACCCCGAGCGAGGCGTGGCCATCTGACACAAGGACTGGACCCAGGGGGTTAAGGATGAGAAAGCGGTTGGTTGGGGCGGCGATCGCCATGGCGGTCCTCCTTGCGGGGTGCGCAGGCAACGGCTCGGGTGACGAAGGCGGCGACGGCGACGTCAACAAGGGCGGCATTCTCAAGGTCGGCACGGTCGACTACATCGACTCGCTGAACCCCTTCATCGCGATCGAGTCGCAGTCCTACAACGCGATGGTGATGCAGTACCCGCAGCTCGTGCAATACGGGCCGGGGATCAAAATCGAAGGCGACTGGGCCACCGACTGGTCCAGCACCCCCGACGGTCTGAAATGGACCTTCAAGCTGAAGCCGGGCGCCAAGTGGTCTGACGGCAAGCCGATGACCGCAGCCGATGCCGCCTGGACCGGAAACACGATCCTCGAGTACGCCGATGGGCCCACCTCCGCGCTCACTGCCGCCCTGGCGAACGTCAAGAGGTTCCGGGCCACCGACGACGAAACATTGGTCATCGAGTACGCCAACGCGACCGGAAACGTACTTGCGCAGATGGAGCAGTTCTGGATCCTTCCCAAGCATGTGTGGTCCAAATACACCGGCAACGACGGCAAGGACATCAAGACCTTCCAGCCAGAACAGGAGCTTCCGGTCGTGGCGGGCGGCGCCTACGCCATCGACAAGTACGACAAGAAGGGCACGACGGTCTTCAAGCCAAATCCCAACTTCTACGGGCCGGAGCCGAACACCGAGGCAGTTGCGCTGATCTATTACACCAACTCGACCTCGATGATCGCCGACCTGCGTGCGGGGACGCTCGACTGGATCGAGTCGGTGCCGGCCAACGCGGCCGAAGCCCTCGAGTCGGAACCCGGCATCACAGTGCAGAGCGAGCTCGGAGCCCAGGTGGACAACATCACGTTCAACTCCAACCCGATCAAGCCGCAGAATCGAGAGCTTCTGGGCCCCGAGGTGCGTGAAGCGCTCGAGTACGCGACGAACCGCCAGGAGCTGATCGACGTCGTCTACAACGGCTACGCAAAGCCGTGGGCGAACCTGATCTCGTCGCAGTCGGGCGAATGGGTCAATCCCGAGATCAAGCCGCTGCCCCACGACCCCGACCGGGCGAACGAGATTCTCGACTCTCTCGGATACAAGGAACGGAATGGGGTCCGCTGGGTACCCGCCACGACCGGCGAGTACGCCCAGCCGGCCCACCCGATGGCGTACGAAGTGATCGTCCCGAACAGCCTCAACTTCAACGGAGAGCGCTACTTCGAGATCGTCAAGGCCAACTGGGCCGACGTCGGCGTCAAGCTTACCCTCAAGCCGGGCGGCGACACCGGGCAGGCGTACGCCCTCGAGACTGCGGGCGACTACACGAAGTTCGATCTTGCGATCTGGGACTGGGTGGGCTACGTGGACCCGGACTTCATGCTGTCGGTCATGACCAAGGGGCAGTGGTACAGCTGGAACGACACCGGCTACAACGATCCGTCATACGACGCCATGTACAAAGAGCAGGGCCAGACGGTGGACCAGGAGGAGCGCCGCGACATCGTCTGGGAGATGCAGGCCAAGCTCGCCCGGGAACGGCCCTATATTCATACGGTGCAGGAAGAGATCATCATGGCCTTTCGGGACGAGTGGGAGGGCTTCTATCCGCAGCTGGGCGCCTACTGCAAGTGCTACTACACCAGCCCGCATCTCACCCAGTAATGCCTCGCTGACACCGGCGGAGGTTCACAGGTGAGAGGCGCCGACTACGTCATCCGGCGGACGGGCGCGGCGCTGCTAACCGTATTCGTCGCGGTCACGTTGAACTTCGTCCTGTTCCGTGCAGTTCCCGGGAGCGCGGTCACCGCACTGCGGTGCTTCCATTGCACGAAGCAGTTCAAAGCCGCGCTCGAGCAAGAGTTGGGCCTGAACCAGTCCATGTGGCAGCAGTACACGATCTATCTGGGAAGCCTGGCTGAGGGGGACCTCGGCACGTCGTTCACGGATCACCGGTCCGTGTGGCAGAACCTCAAAGAGCCGATCATGAACACTTTGCCGATGCTGGTCATCGCCACCGTGATATCGGTCGTCATGGGTGTGGCCGCCGGAGTTGTTTCGGCGTGGCGAAGAGGGACCCGGATCGATCGCCTCAATACCTGGGCGGCATTGTCTTTCTACGCCATGCCAACGCAGTGGATCGGCCTGATGGTTGTGTTCTACATCGCGCTCAGGTTCGGATTTCCCGTGGCGGGCATTCGTGATCCGACGCTCGGAATCCTCGAGGAGCCGTCGACGTGGACGGTGATCGCCGACCGTTTGCGCCATCTGGCGCTCCCGGCCTTGACCCTCGGCATAGGTCTCTACGGCGAGTATGCGCTCATCGTCCGCTCTTCGATGCTTGAGACTCTCGGCGAGGACTACGTGCTCACGGCGCGGGCGAAGGGGCTCAAGAACTTCAACATCGTGTGGCGGCACGGACTCCGCAATGCGATGCTTCCGCTCGTCACTCTTATTGCTCTGTCGTTCGGGTACATCCTGGCGGGCGCGATCGTCATCGAGGAGGTTTTCTCCTATCCGGGAATAGGTCTGGCGGTCATCAACGCCATCGATCAGCGTGACTACCCGGTCTTGCAGGGGGCATTCCTGCTGCTTACCTTCGCCGTGATCTTCTTCAACTTCGTGGCCGACCTGTTGTACTTCAAGCTCGACCCCAGAGTTACCGCATGACCATCGAGGCGCTGCCGCCGGCCGGCCCGGGGGGTGGCCTGCCCGGAACCGACCCGGCACCCGTGGCGGCTTCTGCTCCCCGTGGCGTTCTCCGGCAGCTCGTGCTAGGAGATCGACAGGCGGCTTTTGGAGCGCTGGTGCTCTTGCTCTTCGTTACCCTTGCGCTCGCGGCGCCGCTCATCTCTCCCTACAGCCCGCGCGGCAAGGTCGGCCCGGTGTACGCACCGCCGTCGTCTGAGCATTTCCTGGGCCTGGACGACGGTGGAATCGACATGCTTACGCTTTTGATCTGGGGAGCCCGTGTGTCGCTCTTGGTTGGATTCGCCGCCTCTCTCATGGCTATGCTCATCGGCGGCACGGTAGGGATTCTGTCCGGCTATCTGGGGGGCCGGACCGACACCGTGCTCATGCGAATAACCGATTACTTCTTGGTGATCCCCGACGTGCCCTTGATGATCGTGGCGGCGGCGATCTGGGGGCAGAGCCTGCTGAACATCGTCATCATCATCGCGGTCATCTACTGGACGAGTACGGCGCGGCTTATTCGCGCACAGGTCAAGAGCGTTCGTGAGCAGGTCTATGTAAAGCGAGCGCGCGCACTCGGTGCGGGCAACGTTCGGTTGATCGTCAAGCACGTGCTACCCCAGGTGACGCCTCTGCTGGTAGCGAACACGGTTCTCACGGTTGCAACCGCCATCTTCGCCGAAACCTACATCGCGTTCCTGGGTCTGGGGGATCCGTCGCAGATCTCGTGGGGCAAACTGATCCAGAACTCTCTAACGGGAGGAGCAATCTTCAGCGACGCGTGGTGGGCGATCGTGCCTCCGGGGGTCTGTGTGACCCTCGTGATCCTCGCCTGCACAATGGTGGGGCAATCCATGGAAGACGCTCTCAATCCCCGCCTGAAAGTGGGCCACCTCTCGGTCCACAGATTCCGGCTCCGCCGGCCACCCGTCAAGGCGGGCGCTGAGTGAGCACCCGCGGCCCGGTTCTCAGGGTCGAGGACCTCCACGTCTGGTTCGACCTTCCCGGGGGCGAGCTGCATGCCGTTCAAGGAGTGAGCTTCGAGCTACATGCGGGCGAGCGTCTGGGCCTGGTGGGCGAATCGGGGTGCGGAAAGACAACGAGCATCCTCGCCTGCATTGGACTGCTGCCGCCCAATGCAAGCGTTGCCGGTCGCGTGTATCTGAATGACCGCGACATCCTCGAGGGTGGGGAGAGCACCGTAGCGCCTCACCGGTGGAAAGACGTGGCGATGGTGTTTCAGGGTGCGATGAATGCCTTCAACCCCGTGAAACGAATCGGTGACCAGATCGCCGAGCCCATGGAGCTTCACAGAACGGCGAAGGGCCGGGCGGCGCGCACGAGGGTGGTCGAGCTGTTCGAGATGGTCGGGATTGCTCCCGAACGAGTGGATCGCTACCCGCACGAGTTCTCGGGTGGAATGAGACAGCGCGCCGCTATCGCAATGGCGCTCGCCTGCAATCCCCAGGTGCTCCTCGCAGACGAGCCCACGACCGCCCTCGACGTCATGGTCCAGGCGCAGATACTGGAATTGCTCGTGCAGTTGTCGGAAGAGCTCGGATTGGCGCTGGTGTTGGTGACCCATGACCTTCCCGTGGTGGCCCAAACCTGCGGCCGGGCGGCGGTGATGTATGCCGGGCGGATGGTCGAGGATGGGGCCACCACCGACCTCTACCACGATCCCAAACATCCCTACACCCGTCTGTTGTTCTCTGCCACGCCCGACCTCTACGCACAAGAGCACATCGTCTCCATTCCGGGCGTGCCCCCGCGCCTCGACCGGGACATCGTGGGTTGCCCGTTCCAACCGCGGTGCGACCGGGCGTTCGCGCCGTGTCCTACCATCGCGCCGCCCTTTGTCACTGTCGCCCCCAGGCACGCGGCGGCGTGTCACCTGAACGACGTCGCCCTCGAGCGAACGCAGTGAGCTCCGACGCGGGAGCCCCTCTACTCGAGGTCGAAGACCTCGTCACGCGCTACCCGGTGTCCCGGGGCCTTATGGGAACCATCGCCGGCCGGCCCAGGCTGAACGTCCATGCCGCAGACGGCATCTCGTTTTCCCTCCGCTCGGGAGAGATGCTCGCCATCGTGGGCGAGTCCGGCTGCGGGAAGACGACGACGGCCCAGACCGTGATGAGGATGATCGAGCCGGATGGAGGGCGGATCCGGTTTCGGGGCAGCGACATAACAACGCTGTCGCACCGTCAGATGCGTCCGCTGCGTCGTCAGATGCAGCTCATCTATCAGGACCCCTACGAATCCCTCGACCCCCGCTTCCGCGTAGGGGACACGGTGGAGGAGCCGTTGATCATTCATGGGGAAGGTGGGACGAAGGACGGCCGCGACAAGCTGGTCCGGGAGGCATTGGAGCGCGCCGGACTGTCTCCTTCGGAGCTGTATGTGGAACGGTACCCCCACGAGCTTTCGGGGGGACAGCGCCAACGGGTGGCGATCGCTGCCAGCCTCGTGTTGAATCCGTCACTGTTGGTGGCCGATGAGCCCGTGTCGATGCTCGACGTCTCGGTCCGGGCCGGCATTCTCGATTTGCTGGCCGGGCTGCGCCGCGCGGGCCTGGGCATCTTGATGATCACCCACGACCTTTCGACTGCGGCCCACTACGCAGACCGGATCGCGGTCATGTATCTCGGTCGCATCGTCGAGATTGGTTCTGCGAAGGAAGTTGTCCGCAGGCCCCAACACCCTTATACGCGCGCGCTGGTTTCCGTCGTTCCCAGCCGGGATCCGCGGACGGGGCCCCGTCCTCAGCTACTGAAGGGCGAGACGCCCAACGCCGTTCACATACCGCCGGGATGCCGCTTTCATCCTCGCTGCCCTCAGGCGATAGAGGAGTGCAAGTCGGTCGACCCCCAGCTCCGCCCGGCCGGAGGAGAGGGACAGGAGGCCGCATGCATCCTCGTCGGCCACAACGAACACCTCGACGCCGAAGGTGGCGGGCCGGGCGCTCCGACCGCAACCGCCCCCGGCCGGATCTGATCACCGGTTCGCCGTCCCGGCGCCGCCCCGCCTAACCACCGGCCCACTCTAGAGTGGGTGGGTGAGCCTTGTGGGCGAACAGACTGAGGTCCGGCGGCACCATCACACGTCCCTGCGTGACGCGCAGCGGCGCGCCCTGTGGGTGGCTCTGTCCCTCAACGCCGGTTTCATGTTCGTCGAGCTCGTGGGCGGAGTGGTGTTCAACTCCCTGGCGCTGCTCGCGGATGCGGCACACATGATTTCTGACGTCGCCGGGCTGGCCGTGGCCCTCGTGGCCCAGCATCTGGTCAGCCGGCCGGTGTCCGCACGCAAGACCTACGGGCTACAGCGCGCCGAGGTGCTCGGTGCGATGGGTAATGGCCTCACCCTGATTGCCGTCACCGTGTGGATCTTCTTCGAGGCATGGAGCCGTCTGTCGAACCCCGTGTCGGTGGCGGGGCGGGGCCTGTTCGTCGTCGGAGCGCTCGGTCTGGCCGTGAACGCAGGGAGTGCTGTCGTTCTCAGGCGCGCGCGAGGCAGGAGCCTCAACATGCGCGGCGCCTGGCTCCACATGATCTCGGACGCCGCCGGCTCGGTTGTCGTCATCGTGGCTGCGCTGGCCGTTCTGTTGTGGGGCGCGCAATGGGTGGACCCTGCCGCCTCACTGATCATCGGCGTCCTCATACTGGCATCGACATGGCGACTGCTGGCCGAGACGGTCCACGTTCTGATGGAGGGCGCGCCGCGCGGCATCGACCTGCAGGTGGTTCAGGGCGCCATACAAGCCGAACCGGGTGTCGAGTCCGTCCATCACCTCCACCTGTGGAACCTGGCATCGGACAGCGCCGCGCTCTCGGCGCATCTGGTCCTCGAGCGCGACACCACCCTCCATGACGCCCAGGAGCGCGGTGATCGGATCAAGGCAATGCTGGCCGGCGACTTCGGGATCGAGCACGCGACACTCGAGTTCGAATGCCACAACTGCGAGCCTGCTCTAGCCGACGGTCATCACTGAATCTCCACTACTGAAGGTAGCGGGGATAAGTCTCTTCCCACCTCATTGACTTCTTGGCGGCCCCGTTCTCGTTCACGTCGAGGTCGAGCTCGAGGTAGACGTTGTCTTTGTCCGACCGCAGGTTCATGTGCGTCTCGGCGCGCACAACCGTTCCATCCCACCGCAGCTCGAATGCGCCGCCGCCCGCGACGAATGATTTGCCGGGATTAACCGTGGACACGCCCGCCGTCCCCCAGTAGTGCTCGAGGAAGGCAGACCCGTCGTCGAGTGGTGTGGTGTGGTCATGGTCTATGACGACCCGGCTTTCGCGCCGCAAGACGTCGTGCTCGAACCTCCACACCGGGCCGGCACCATCCGGCGACTGGTCGGTTCTGGCAGGGGGCGGTGAGAAGGCGGGCGTCTCGGCGACCGGTGGAGGGCCTTCGACTACCGGGAGGCTCACGGTCGAAACGGCCGGATCCACCGTCAGGTTCAGCGGCTCCGGCGGGGGCCAGGCATTCGGCCAGTCGGCTCCGGCGAGGTCGAGTCTCAGGGCATGGCCCGCTTCGAAGACCCACGATGTCGCATCGAGGTCGAACGAGATCGTGTAACGCTTGCCGGGCTGAAGGGCTTCGGGTGTCGTGTGCGAATCACGGTGCGTGAGATTGAGCCACCCGCGGCTCACCAGAACGGAGGTGCCATCCTCGAAGACGTCACAGAGCTTGGCAGACAGCGACGCGACGGGGGCAGAGCAGGAGAGCGTTATGTCGATGCTCGGATAACCGAGGATCTCGGTCTCTTGCTCCAACCGGGGCCAGGTGTAGACCAATGAATGGGCCTCATCCGCGCGTTGGTCCAACGGCTGGCCTGCAGGCAGGGCGCCTGCTCCCGAACCGGCACCGTACGCGCCGACATCACCGCGCACCACAAGGGTGTGGCCTCCACGGGGCCCTGCGCTTTCGTCCAGACTCAGGCGGGCGACCTGACCGCGCTCGA